>JBIIUD010000062.1:0-8507 GCA_044340175.1 Verrucomicrobiaceae bacterium | reverse complement strand
CCCGCAGCCGTCCCCACTATGGACGACCTCACCCGACTGCGCGGCGTCGGTGCCGTCATGAGCAAAAAACTCCATACCGCCGGCATCACCAGCTACCGCCAATTGGCCTCGCTCACAGCAGCGGAACTCAGCACCCTGGATCAAACACTGAAACTCCAGGGCCGAGCCAACCGTGAGAACTGGCAGGACCAAGCCCGCAGCCTGCATCAAGAAGTCCACGGCAGCCCTCTCTGATCGCCATGAAACTGGATGCCTTCAATCGCCTCGAACGTCACGCCAAACGCCTGGCGGAGATCACCGGCATCCTCGGAAAGTATGGTCTTTCCGACTGGTTCGGCGGCCTCAAATTCCCCTGGCTAGCCGACAAACTGCGCAGCTCAGACGGCCAAGCTCTGCGTGATCTCAATACCCCCCAGCGCGTCCGCCTTGCCCTCACCGAACTCGGCACCACCTTCATCAAACTGGGCCAAATGCTCAGCACTCGGCCTGACCTGTTCGGCCCCGAACTCACCGACGAACTCTCCGAACTGCAAGCCAACGTGCCCGCTGACGACGCCGCCACCGCCCGCGCCATCATCGAGGAAGAGCTTGGCAACACACTCGAAAGCCTTTTCGCCACCTTCGAAGCCGAACCCCTAGCGGCAGCCTCCATCGCCCAGGTGCACGGTGCCACCCTCGCTGACGGCACCCTGGTCGTGGTGAAAGTCCTCCGCGCCGGCGTCGCCGCCCAAGTCGAAACCGATCTGGAAATCCTGCAAGTTTTAGCCGAACTGTTGGAGCGCCACTCCAGCGTCCTGCGGCCCTACCAGCCCGTTGCCATCGTCCGCCAATTCCGCAAATCCCTGCTCCGGGAGATCGATTTCGCCGTTGAAAAAAACAACCTGGAACGCTTCGCTGATAACTTTGAAAGCGACGTCTTCGTCCACATCCCGAAGGTCTTTCCAGACCTTTGCGGCCGCCGGGTCCTCACCATGGATCGCCTTGACGGCATCTCGGGCACGGACAGCCTCGCCCTCCATTCCTCTGGCGAGGACCTAGAAACCTTCGCCCGCCGTGGCGCAGGCATGTATCTCGACATGGTCTTTCGAGATGGGTTTTATCACGCCGACCCCCACCCCGGAAACCTCATCTTGCTGCCCGGCGGCATTGTGGGAGTGATTGATTGCGGCATGGTCGGCCGCCTCGACGAGCACCTACTGGAAGACATTGAGGGCCTGCTCTTCGCCGTGGTCGAACGCGACGCCACCGAGGTCGTCACCCTGCTCATGAAGCTCGGGGCCGCCAGCCATGAAGTGGACCGGGACCGCTTCATCGGAGACATTGGTGACTTCATTGCCGACTTCGTCGGTCGCCCACTCCCAGACATTCATATTGGCGAGGCCCTCGCAGCCCTGTTTGGCATCATTCGCCGTTACCAAGTCGTGCTGCCGCCGCCCTTGGCCATGCTTTTGCGCACCCTCATTCTCTTGGAGGGCACCTCCCGCAAATTCCACCCTGACCTCAGCCTGGCCGAGTTGATGGAGCCTTACTACTCCCGCATCCTGCGCCGTCGGATGTCCCCCCTGCGTCTCGCCAAAAAAGCGCGCCGCATGTATCGCGACTGGGACCGCCTGCTCGGCCGACTGCCACGGGATCTGCGGGATTTGCTCGAGCGCTTCAGCGACGGCACCCTCACCGTACACCTCGACCACCGCCACCTCGATCCCATCGTCAATCGACTCGTCCTTGGCGTCGTTGCCGCTGCGCTCTTCCTTGGTTCCTCCCAACTCTGGAGCAGTCAAGCCGCGCCCCTACTAGGAGGCATCTCGGTCTTCGGTGCTCTCGGTTATGCCGCTTCTCTCTTCATCATCTGGCGCCTGTTGCGGGCAGTGAAAAAATCGGGCGATATCAATTCCAAAGACTGATCCCCAGCACCCGCCGATGAATGCTCTCCTCAGACGCCCGCCCCTAATTCACTCAAAACGGTCTCTGCGGCCCTTCGCCCACTCAGTAGCGCTCCGTTGATGGAGACATCCTCACAGTAATCCCCTGCCCTCACCAATCCAGGGGCTAAGCGCAAATCAGGCAGCGTCCTGCCTGCGTAGAGCTGAGCTTCCTCAGGCTGCGCGTCTTGAATTCGATACGTCCGCAAATGCCGCCAGTCACCCGCCTGAGTTCCAAACCAGCGAATCAACTGCGTCTTGACCTCTGACTCAAAATCCTCTCCGCTAGGCGTGCCCAAGACAGACACCGAGATCAAATGCTGCCCTGCAGGTGCGTAGTCCGATGACACGTTGGACATCACGCAGACGTTGTTGATCGGCCCCCGCCCGTCGCCATCCAGATACAGAATGGCATCCTTAGCCGGTTTTTTGTGGGCGGCAAAGTAAAGGCAAGTCACCGAGCGGGACCGCAGCTTCACTTTGGAGCGCAGCACCTCGGGCAACAAGGCTTCAGAGGCCAACTGACTGGTGGCCAAAACCACCTGTTTGACTCGCTCCACACGACCGTCCTCAAACACCACCTCACCGCCAGCGACTGACTTCACTCTGCGCCCGCATTCCACCGAGCCTGCGGGCAATCCCGCCGCAAGCTGGTCGGGAATGGCTTGCATCCCGCGCGCTGGCACCGCCGCGCCCGAACGCGAAAACATGGCGAACAAGAAGCGAAACATCGCAGCCGAGGTCCGCAGATCTTTCTCAAGAAAGACACCGCCGAAGAAGGGTCGAAAAAACCGGTCGATGTAGCCGTCGCTAAAACCAAAGTCCCGCAGAAAATCTTCCGTTTCCATTTCCTTACCCGCATTTTCAACCCGACGCAGACTGAAACAGTCCTTCCAGAGTAGGAGTGACCTCCAGATGTCTTGCCAAGTGAAGAGGCCTCCCGCCAAAGAACACAGCGCCGTCGTCGGACTCTGCAACGGATCCGCCAGTCGCCGACTCCCCCCTGCCAACATCACTTCCGCCCCTCGATAGAATTTCTTCAAAATAAGATCATCATAATTCAGAACTCGACGTGCCTCAGGGTAGGCCGGTAGCATCACCTGAAAACCGCGATCCAGCAGGAACCCTTCCACCTCATCCGTCCGCACCCGTCCACCCACACGCTCTGCGGCCTCCACCAGTTTGAAGGAAACCCCTGCCCGATGCAAGGCACGCGCACAGGCAAGTCCCGCAAGACCACCGCCCACGATCATGACTTCTAATGCATCTTCACGACGACCCGCTACCATGGTCTCATCAAAGCGGCATTCTCGGTCAATTCAACCCGAACCATCGCCGACTCACACCACCTGGGAGTCGGCGGCCTTTTTAATGGAGGCCTGCACTTCCGAGATCTTGAGATCGATTCGTTGCCGCTTCAGGAAATAGCTGACTTTTTCATATCCAGCTTCTTGCAGATGACTCAAGGCTGTCATGAAGTGCTCGCCCACCCGATGCGGACGGTGCGAGTCAGATCCAATCACCACGGGAATTTCTCGATCCGCCATCATCCGCAGCATCTCCATGCCCGGGTTCATCTCCGAATAGCTCTTGTTCAGTCCCGAGGTATTCAACTCCATCGCCACCCCAGTCGCAGCGATCCGATCGAGTGCGGAGGAGATACCCCCTTTCACAATCGCCAAGCACCAGGAATCGGGATGGTAATTCTTCACCAAATCGGGGTGGGCTAAGCAATCGTAGAGACCTGTTTCGGCGGACAAAGCCAAGTGATTGAAATAGGATTTGCGGAAGGCCTCGATCGTTCCCGTCTCAAACTTGGCCAAGTAATCCCGCGCCTGCCAGTGGACGGCCCCGAGAATGAAATCAAAATCCGCCCGCTGATGAAGTTTTTCAATCCAGCCTTCCATCCCCGGAAAATATTCACTTTCCAACCCCAATCGCACATCAAGCTTGCCCTTAAAGGCCTTGGCTGCGCGATCCACCATCGCCACATAAGTGTCGAATTCCGTGTCCGCCATGCGCACGGTCGGCCAAAAGCCTTCGGGCATCGGGCAATGGCAGGTGAAGATGATGCCCTTCATCCCGGCTTGCACGGCCTGAGCCGCATATTCTTCGGGCTCACCCCAAGCGTGTTTGCACAATGGCGTGTGCATGTGGGAGTCATAAAAGATCGCACCATTCGCCGCTGGCCCGGGTGGCAGGGGCGGCAGGCTTTGACGAGCAACGGTCACCTGGACCACCTCGACCGCTGGAACCACCTCCTCGATCACCTCGACGACAACTTTAGGCTCAGGAGCCGCCTTCTTGGTTGCTTTGGCCGGCTTGGACTTCGCCGCAGCCTGAGGCACCGGAGCAGGCTTCTTTTTGGCAGCAGCCGGCGACACCGTGACCGACTTGACAGCGACTTTGGCTTTTTTGTCGGCAGGTTTGACAGCGGACTTCACCGCAGGCTTGGCGGGCAGCTTGCTTGCCACTTTAGCCGCAGTCTTCACTGCGGGTTTGACCGGAGTCTTTGCAGCAGACTTCACCGCAGGTTTGACCGGGGTCTTCTTCGTTGTAGCCGCTGGGGTTTTTCCCGCCCCCTTCGCAACCGGTTTTGCGACAGGTTTGGCCTTAGCCTTCACCGGAGCTGCTGGCACCGCCTTTTTGGCGGGCTTGGAGGCCGACTTCGCAACGGCAGTCTTGCCTTTGGCGGCGGGTTTCACGGGCTTGGCTGGGGGGGATTTCGGCTTGCTCACAATTTAACTCCTTTTTTGGGGCAGAATCAGCCAGCCACGCCCTTCGACGGCGGTGATTCGTGCGATTTTTTTATTTGAATTCAATTCCTCGCCAGAAAAGCACAATCTGAGTGTCAATGGCACTTCTTTCCACTGCCCAGCCTGTAATTGGTCTAGGAGCGGGAACATTTCTGGGTCGTTTGGATCAAAGTGAGCCTCTAGGGCCGCTTCGTCAGAGGGGTGCTTCACCAGCACCACCTCCCACTTCTTCGCTTGCCCTTCACCTACCATCCCCATGGCAGATGGCGGGCGGTAAGCCAAAAGCCTTAATAGCGTCGGGCGCTCTGGCTTTGCCTGAAGAAATTCCTTCCAACTCATTTCCCCATAACGCACAGAACTCTCCCAATCCACCACGACCCGACCATCCGCGAGTTCCTCCACGATCACCGATACGGGCTCAGCGTTTTCAAAACGAGCCTGCACATAGCCAAAGCGATAGCCCGGTTCCGCCACCGACTTCACCCATCCAAGCTCTGTGAAAGCCTGCGATTTGAATTCGTGCGCCGCATAAAAGCTCGCCATCAACGGTCGCACTCGATCGGGATCACGCACCCATTGGAGTTTCTCATCGATCGACTCGGCCGCAAAAAATCCAGTCAGGCTCCGAGCAATCAACGCCCCTTTTGACTCGATCAAGGTGATCCCCGACGGCACCTCAGTGACTGAAAACGGCAAAGGTACGGCTTTAGGCAGAGGGGCTGGGACCACCATCGCTGCTGGCACTTCAGGAGGCACAGCCGCAATGGCTACCGGCTCATGCGGCACGGCTTTGTCACTGCTGGCCTCAGCCACGACACTTTCCGCCCCGGGGAGTTCCCACATTTTGGCCATGACCACCCGAAAAACCGCTGCCACCATCAACACCAGGGCAATGCAACCCAGCGTTTTGGCGATGATTCCAAGAAAACGAACCTTCCGCTTCTCACGAATCGTGTTTTTGGAGCGGGGCCTGGAGGAGGTGGGGGTCATTTTCACAAATGCTGGAGCCGAAGGTGGGAATCGAACCCACGACCTACGCATTACGAATGCGTTGCTCTACCCCTGAGCTACTCCGGCTTGATTTGCGCTTGGGTCGGCGAAAGGCTGATTATAGAAGGCTTAAACGGCTTGTCATTTGCTTTTTTGCGCCTTTTCCATAATTCACCCCCCTGATTTAAGCCCCGAATGACAGCAGCCCGCCTCTTAGCCCGATGCCGCAGGCGTCACAACACCCGCAAGCAATCGCGCATGGGCCAGGGTGTCGATGTCCTCCAAGGCTTTATCACGCCGGATCGCTTTGATGCGCGGAAAACGCAGGGAAAGCCCGCTTTCGTGCCTGGCACTGGGCTGAATCGAGTCAAAGGCGATTTCGAGAATGACTTTAGGCAGCACTACCCGCGCCCGCCCGGTTTCCGTCACCGTGTTTTCCCGAAAGTGCTGCGTGAGTTCCTCGATCTCCAAATCGCTCAACCCCGAGTAGGCCTTGCCAATCACCTTCAAGGTCCCGTCCGCCTCATCCTTCACCGCAAAGGTGTAGTCACTCAGCACATGACTGCGTTTGCCATGCCCCTGCTCCACTTTGACCACGACCACGTCGAGGGTCGCAAAAGCTTTTTTCAGTTTTAACCACGCCTTACCCCGCCGTCCCGGTTGGTAGGGACTTGTGGGATCTTTGGCGATGAGTCCTTCGTTACCGCGCTTGCGCGCCGCCAAAAAACACGCCTCCACCTCTGCCGCAGATCCCGCCCACATCACGCTCAACCGTCGGATCGCCGACCCTGCATCAGGCACCAACTGCTCCAAAATCGCCCGCCGCTCCGCCAAGCTGCCTTTCATCAAAGACGCCCCGTTCCTCCACAGAACATCAAACACCACGTAACAAACGGTGATGGCACTGGGCAGAAACAGATCCGCCTGATCCCGCCGCCCCAGTCGCTTCTGCAGGTCGAAGAACGAAAGTTTCTTCTCTTCCGAAAAAGCAATGATTTCACCATCCAGCATGACATCCTCACCTTTGAAGTGAGTCCTGATCGTGTCCCGCACCTCAGGAAAGGCTTCCGTGAGTCGCTTCAAGTCCCGCGAGTAGATCTCCGTCTGATCCTGCCCATGATGCACCTGAGCCCGGATACCGTCATACTTGTCCTCCAGCCAAATGCCACCCTCCTGACCCTCTTTATCAGCCAGTCTTTCCCAGATGGCCTCCGCCGATTCCTCCGGGCTTGCCAGCATCACTTTGACCGGCACAAATAACCTCGGCTGAGCCTCCGCCAGCCGATCTTCCGCCGCCATCAGAGCGGCCTGCCCAGGATCACCCCCGAGCATGATCGCCTCCCGCACCGCTTCCACCGGGCGCTCAAAAGCCCGCGCTAGGACTTCTTCGATCAACCCTTCCTTTGCCCCCATGCGCAGGTCTCCCAGAAGCAGGCGAATCAACCAACTGCCCTCCCGCGCACTCAACTGCTCCAACTGCTTTTTGAGCAGCCCCGCCTTGGCCACGCCTCCAGAGGCTTCCCTGAGCGTGCAGAAAAAGCGATTCACCGCCGAGAGTGACGGAGCCGCCCCATTCGCTTCCGTCGCATCCCGGCGTTTGAGCAGCAGCCAGGCCGTGCGCCCGGCATCGTTCTGGGTTTTCGACAGCGCGCGATACTCCACCTCCGAACACTTGCACACATCCAACAGCACTCGTTTGATCAAAGACCACCCCACTTGCAGTCCTCCGCTCGACTCGACAGGATCAAAGAGCATCCCCGCCGCGAAGCGCGCACCCACCTGCAAATCCTCCCCGCGCAGGCGGCTCATCCACTGCGCCAGTCGCTCCACCTTCCGTAGCCGCGAAGACTCCTGCACCGTCGCTTCACAAACCGCCACCCACGCCGCAAAGCTATCCTCCGCCCCCACCACCTGATCCCCGTCATCCTCCGTCCCCTCGGCGGGCGCTCCCTCATTCCCGGCCAATCCCAACTCCAACTGATCCACCTGCCCCAGCGCCCAAGCATCATGCCCACGCCGTCTGAGATCCGCCGCGAATTCACGGGCATAACCATGCACCAACCAAATCTTCCGGGGTGCCACTTCTGCCACCGTTTGCAAAAGCTCCGGGTAGTCCGCATGATCGCTCAACGGAAAGGCCGCATCCACCTGATACCGAAAGCGCGCCCCCGACTGCAACGCCCACCCCGACAGCATCGCCGTTCGGCAGACCTTCAGCTTCCGCAGCGCCTGAGACTTCGCTGTGCTCGGCGGAAACACCAGCACATGACCCGCCGCTGTCGCTGCCTCGAACGGTTTCATCTCTGGCATCTCTTTGAGCTCCTCGCCGAGCACCTCCGTCATCTTCCACACCGCTGGATGCAGCATCACCGGCACATTCAAAGGCTTCAACGCGCTCAGGATCTCCTGCGCTTTGCCGAGTGAGTATCCGAGCAGCACTGGAATCTCCCCGTCATCGAGTGTTTCCCGCACCCACTTCAGCACCTGCGCCACCACCTCAGGCAGGGGCGGAAAGACATAATGCGGCAGACCAAATGTCGTCTCCATGATCAGCACATCCGCCTTCGGCAGCTCGCACACCTCCGAACTCAATCCCTGCCTCAGCTTATAATCTCCGGTGTAAAGCAAACTCGCGCCATCGCTCAATCGCGTCAGATGCAGCATCGCCGAACCCGCAATGTGACCTGCCGGATACAGCTTCATCTCCCAGCCCTCCCATGAGATCGCTGCCCTCAGCGGTAGCTCACGCACATCCGCCTCCGCCTTGAGGCCAAACCGCGCCTTCATCAGTTTCCCCGTCAACTCAGAGCAAAACGTCACCCCATGCCGCGCCACATGA
>JBIIUD010000759.1:0-8590 GCA_044340175.1 Verrucomicrobiaceae bacterium | reverse complement strand
AAAAGGTAGTGACCGATGAGCATTATCACTTGATGGGTAAGTTGCTCTTCGCCTTCACAGTGTTTTGGGCTTACATCGCCTTCAGTCAGTACTTTTTGATCTGGTATGCCAACATCACTGAGGAGACTCGCTTTTATCTCACTCGTAACACCGAAAGCTGGCGTGCCCTCAGTGTCTTCATCGTTGTGGGTCACTTTGTGGGTCCGTTCGTGATTCTTTTGGACCAGCAGCGCAAAAAGAACAGTGCCTGGATGGTGCCTATGTGCCTCTGGATCCTCTTCATGCACGTGGTAGACATTTACTGGAACGTGATCCCTGAGCGTGGGCCTTCGCTCACTCACGGCGAGCTTTGGTGGATCCCAGGCGCTTGGATTCAAGATGTCTTCGCATTGCTTGCTGTGGTCGGTGGGGTCGGTTTCGTCTTCCTCCGCAGCCTGGGTAAGTTCAGTCTGTATCCCTGCCGTGATCCTCGTCTGATCGAGTCTGCCAACGTCGTCAACTGAGTCGCTCTTCCTTTTTGGTTACTGCCATGTCTTCCCCTGAAACATCCACCAAGTCCAACGCCACCTTTCTCTGGGTGTTGGGCTCCTTCGTCGGGTTCGCTTTTCTGTTCTATTTGGTTCAGCTTCTGTTTGGAACCCAACCTGTCACGGATCCGCGCTCTCCTGATCGCTTGGTCATCAAGCAGGAGGTGCTCAATGAGCAGAAGGCCCTGCTCGAAAAAATGGGTCTGACGGACGAAGCCAAAAAGGCCGCACTCTTTGCCAAAGCAGCATCCGAATTGAAGAATCGCAAAGCCTCCAAGAGTGCTTTTGTTGTTCCTGGTTCTCCGACCCAATTGGCTCAGATGGCGGCAGAAGCTCCGCCAGCGGCAACGCCTGCTGCACCCGCCGCTGCCGCGCCTCAACCTGCCAAGCCTTAACCCTTTTTATTCCCTGTCCGCCCCCCTGAGTTTGTATGGATACTTCAACTGCCAACGCCGAACTGGAAAATCAGGCTGATGCCACACGCCGCGCGGCCATTGACCGCTCGGTCAAAGGCCCAGTGCTGTTTCTGTTTCTCAATGGGGCATTCTGGCTGATGGCCTCTACGATTCTGGGCGTGCTTGCCGGAATCAAAGCCTTTGCCCCCGAGTTTCTGGACGTCTCGTTCCTTACCTTCGGGCGCCTGCAACCAGCCCACCTCATTGGCCTAGTCTATGGCTGGGGCATCCAAGCAGGCCTCGGCATCATGCTCTGGCTGATGGCGCGTCGTTCAGGTCAAGAATTGGTCGGTGGCAAATCCCTCATGATTGTGGCGGGTGTTTTCTGGAACATCGCGGTCACACTTTCGATCGTTGGCGTTTTGGCTGGCAAAAGCACCAGCTTTGAGTGGCTCGAAATGCCCGGCTATTTGTGGCCGGTCTTTTTGGTCTGCTTCCTCGTTTACGCGTGGCCAATGGTGCGCATGTTCAGCCGCTCTTTCCGCCCTGAGGGTTTCATGGTGAGCAGTTGGTACGTGCTGGGGGCTTGCTTCTGGTTCCCATGGATCTTCATCACGGCGAACGTCTGTCTGCACTGTCTGCCAGGTCTCGGTGCGCTCGCCGCGGGTGTCAATAGCTGGTATGTGCATGGATTGATCTTGCTGTTCTTTGTCCCTGTCGGTGTTGGCTCAGCTTACTACTTCATTCCGAAAATCACCGGGCAGCCTATTGCGAGTCAACAACTCGCCCAAATCGGTTTCTGGCTGCTTGCCATCCTGGGTGGGTGGACTGGCATGCAACGCTTCATGGGTGGACCGCTTCCTGCTTGGATGGTGGCCATTGGTGCTTTGACAGGCGTTCTTTTGCTCATTCCCGTCGGAGTTGTGGGCCTCAATCACCATCTCACCACGCTCGGCAAACATCATCTGGTCGCTACGAGCCCAACACTTCGTTTCGTGTTCTTCGGAGCCATTTTCTACCCGGTCTCGGGTGCCATTCTGGCTTTGCTGTCGAATTTCTGGAGCGGTTTGAGCTTCCAGTTCAGCCACGCTTGGTACGGTTATCAAGTCGTCGCTATTTACGGCTTCTTTAGCATGACGGCTTTTGGAGCCATCTACTACATCGTCCCGCGCTTGGCGGGTTGTGAGTGGCTGTCAGTTCGATTGATTCGGAATCACTTTTGGTTCTCTGTCTATGGCATCGGCACCATCGTGGTAACCAGTCTTGTCGCGGGGATTCAGCAAAGCTCCGACATCAATACACCGGAGCGTTGGGACCAAAGCTGGATGTCCGTGGTGCTCAATGCCCGTCCTTATCTCGTCGCCCGCGCCATCGCTTGGGCTCTGATCACCTGGTCGAATGTTTGGTTCTTGATTCATCTGGCATTGATGGTCGCCGGTCTCGGCCGCCGCAGTGCCACACCGACTCTGCTTCCTAGCCATCACGACGAAACCGATTCCGCACTTCCTCACGGAGCAAACGCATGAGTGACTTCCGCAAATTCACCCTCTCTTTAATGGCCGCCTTTGGTGCGCCCTGGTTATTCCTCATCGTCATTCCGGTGATGAAGTATCAGCACCTCCAGCCTGTACCTTATGACAAGGATACGGATGGTGTTGAAGGTTATTACCCTCCCGCTGGGATTCACCGTCAGGGACAATTGGTCTATGCTCGCGAAGGCTGCGTGCAGTGCCACTCCCAAATGATTCGTCCTGCCCAGTTGGCTCTCGATGGCTGGCGTAAAGGCTGGGGTCAAGATCAAGAGGCCCGTCCAGCGGAAGCCGTCCGGTCTAACACCATGCGTGATTACCTGGGTGAGCCCTACGCTTTCCTCGGCACACAGCGGATCGGTCCCGACCTCGCCAACGCCGGTTGGAGATTCACAGATCGTCAACAGGTGCACAAGCAGCTGTATGCACCCCGGTCCCTGGACGATTGGTCGGTCATGCCTTCTTTCAAGCATCTTTACACCGTTAAAAAGCAGCAGGGTCCTGTGGCATCCAATGCGCTGGTTTTGACAGGCAAATACGCTCCGAAAAAAGGCTATGAAGTGATTCCTTCCCCCGAGGCTGAGGCGTTAGTCGATTATATTTTGTCCTTGAAAAAAGATTACCCGATTCCCGGTGTCACCGCTGCTCTTGCGACAGCGGCTGCCGCGAAGAAGTGATTCCATCCCCACCCGTTCTGCACCATCTTTCCATGAGCGCTCCATCCGCCCATCCCGACAACACCAACATTGATCGCCTCCACGCAGCGGCCAACCGTGAGAAAGCGGACTTGGCCACCGGCAGCCTGCCAGCGCCTACCTGGGTGATTTTTATTGGCATGCTCGTCGCCATCGTGGGTGGTGGCCAACTCGGCGTCATGACGGGTGGTTTCAAGTTTGAAACAAGCAACCCTTTCGCTCTTGCCAAAGCAAGCGACCCCCGACCTAAGGCAGAAGGCGACGCGGCTGGCGGTGATCCCTTCCAGCTCGCCATGAAAAAGGGAGCTGGTGGTTATGCTGTATGCGGTGGCTGTCACCAAGGCAATGGTCTTGGCCTTGCCGGTCAGTTCCCTCCTCTGGCTGGGTCTGAGTGGGTGCTGGGTGGCACAGAACGCTTGGTTCGCTTGGTTCAGCACGGTTTGGTCGGTGCTATTACTGTCAAAGGCGTGAATTACAATACCCCCGGGGGGATGCAGGGTTTTGGTGGTGCTATGTCGGCGGGTGATCTCGCCAACGTGCTCACGTACATTCGCAATACCTGGGGCAACGAAGCACCGATGATCACCAAGGAAATGGTGGAAGAAGTCCGTGCCAAGGAAAGCGCACGCACCACTCAATGGACGGCCGCCGAGCTCGAGCCTTTTGCCGATAAAAATGTTCCTGGGGAGATCCCTGCCGGCCCTGGCGCCACTGCGGCAGCCAAGTGATAAGACCACTTCGCGTCATCCTTTCATGAGAAACCCTACCACCCACCGCAACCGTTCCGCGCTATTTGTCGCGACGGGGCTGGTGTGGGCTGTTGCCATGGTGGCTTGTGGGCCGCAGCAAGTTTCGTCCTCCCTCTCAGAGGAGCAGGTTGAGCTATCGACGGCGGGTCTTGTTGCCGAAAACACGAGTGTCACTGGTCGTGTGATTCTTCTGGGCGGTCCTCCCAAGACACTTGGCCAGGTGATTGATGTCGGGGGTAATCCCTTCTGCACCCAGCATGGCAAGCTCGTTAACCCCACCTGGAAGATGGATTCTGAGGGTGGTCTCGCAGATGTCGTGATCACAGTCAGTGGCAGCCAGCGGGCTAGCAATCTGCCGGAGAAACCGGTCGTGATTGATCAAAAGAACTGTGAGTACCTGCCCACGATGACAGCCATCCAGGCGGGTCAATCCGGAATAGCGACATTACTTATCACAACGTTCGTCTGATTCGTCATCAAACGGGCACCTTAGACAAGGGGCAGAACTTAGAGAACATCGCCCAAGCGGGGCAGGGGGATGAATGGGTCCGCGAACTCCGACGCCCTGGAGTTTACCGTTTGGAATGCGACATCCACCGCTGGATGCGCGCATGGATCATCGTTCATGAAGGTATTCACAAATCAGTCTCCGCACTTGATGGTCGCTATGCGATTGAGCGCGCCTTGCCTGATGGTGAATACACCGTTTCCGCTTGGCATCCACGCTTCAAAAAAAGCCTGAGCAAGACCGTGCAGGTCGTTAATGGATCAGCTGTAGTTGATTTTGCTTTTGATTTTTCTCATTCTTTTGATGCCTCGCTGGCATTGGATTCTTGACTGCTTTTTTTCCGTCGCCCAGTCCTCGTCTGCTCGTAATTCTATCCTGAACTTTCAACATTTGTCCCTCTCACTATGAGCGCCGCTGCTATTCCTCACGATCACTCCCACACTGATGACCATGCGCATGATCATCATGAACAAAGCTTCATCTGGAAGTACATCTTTTCCACCGACCACAAGGTCATTGGCATTCAGTATGGCCTGGCGGGTCTACTGTTTTTGCTGGTGGGCTTCTTTTTGATGATGTTGATGCGCTGGAGCATCGCCTATCCCGGTCAACCTGTTCCTGGCCTCTTGTTCTTGGAGAGTTTGCCTTTAGTGGGACCTGTTTTCCATGACATCATTGGCCGCTGGGCTCCAGGGGGCATCGTCAATGGCGAACTTTATAACATGCTTGGTGCCATGCACGGAACCATCATGGTTTTCTTTGGTATCGTGCCACTCGGTTTCGCCGCCTTTGGAAACTACATCATGCCATTGCAGATTGGGACCATCGACATGGCTTTCCCCAAGCTGAACATGATGAGCTTCTGGTTCTTTTTCATCAGCGGAGCCTTGATGATGTACAGCTTTTTTGCTGGCACAGGCGCAGTGCAGACCGGATGGACCATGTATTCGCCACTCGCTTCCACCACCGGCATGGGTGTGGACAGTCTTTGGAACCACGGTCACACCTGGTGGCTGCTGGCCATGGTGTTCAACATCTCGGCCTCTCTTCTGGGTTCGGTGAATTTCATCACCACGATCATCAACTTGCGCGCCAAAGGCATGACATGGTTCCGCATGCCCTTCTTCACTTGGGCAATGTTTGTGACGGCTTTCCTGCTCTTGCTGGCTTTCCCACCCCTTGAAGTCGCGGCTTTGCTTCAGTTGAGTGACCGTGTGTTTGGTTCTAGCTTCTTCTTGCCGACGGGTCTGATGGAAGGTGGTCAGCACTTGGATATCTCCGGTGGCGGCAGTCCGTTGCTCTATCAGCACCTGTTCTGGTTCCTGGCTCACCCCGAGGTTTATGTTTTGATCTTGCCAGCGTTCGCGATCGTTTCTGACGTGATCCCGAACAACATTCGTCGTCCTCTGTGGGGCTACAAGAGCATGGTGTACTCGGCTTTGACGCTGGGCTTCCTCAGCTTCCTGGTTTGGGCTCACCACATGTACCTGACAGGCATGGGAACCATGATGTCCACTTATTTCCAGATCACCACCGTGCTGATTTCCGTGCCATCGGTGATCCTGCTGACCTGCCTGATGATCAGTCTTTGGGGTGGTTCCATCCGCTTCAACACCCAGATGCTCTTCGCTTCTGCCTTCTTGCCCATGTTTGGTATTGGTGGTCTGACGGGTTTGCCATTGGCGTTCAACTTCATCGACCTAGCTTTGCATGACACCTACTACGTGATTGGTCACTTTCACTACGTCGTGGCACCCGGGACGATCTTTGCCTTGTTCGCAGGTGTTTACCACTGGTTCCCCAAGCTCACGGGTCGTTTCATGAGCGACAAACTGGGCCGCTGGCACTTCTGGCCTTCCTTGCTGGGAATGAACCTCGTGTTTGCCCCCATGTTCATTCAAGGTATGGCGGGATTCCACCGTCGTTGGTATGATGGTGGCAAGTACTTCGAGCAAACCTCTGCCGACTGGCTCTGGCTCAACGAGGTCATGTCCATCGGGGCGTTCATTTTGGCGATTGGCCAAATTCCTTTCATCTGGAACGTCTTTTCCAGCATCAAAGGTGGCGAGAAGATCCCCAATGACAATCCCTGGGGAGCCACCACGTTGGAATGGGCAACACCTACGCCACCTCCACACGGTAACTTCACCTTTGATGTGACGGCTGAGCGCGGACCTTATGAGTATTCGGTTCCGGGAGCAGCTGAGGACTTCACGCCGCAATGGGCTGTTGAGGGTGGCAAACCCGCTGCCGCACCTGCACCCGTTCCTGCTCAGGCTCATCATTGATTTCATTCACAGCACCAGACCAACTCAAGAATTTATCTCCATGGACATCCCGTTCACCGTAACAGCAAGGCCTGACACAGGACTCTACAATGCCAAACTTGGTGTTTGGCTCTTCCTTGCCTCCGAAGTCATGCTGTTTGGAGGTCTCTTCTCCGCTTACATCTTCCTGCGTGTTGGTGCTGATTATCATTGGCCGATTCACGAGTTGCCTGTGTTACCTGGTTTTGTGAACACCATGGTTTTGATTGCCTCCTCCGTCACCATTGTGATGGCTTGGGCCTCATTGAAACTTCGACGCATTGGTCAGTTCAAGCTATTCATGGGGATCACCGTCGCTTGTGCGGGTGTGTTCATGGTTCTGAAGGGATTCGAGTATAAAGCCAAGTTCCATCACTACTCTGTTGAGTTGCAAGACGGCACCATTCTGACCGGTCACCTGCCCCACGGCTACGAAATCAAATTTGGCGAAGCCACCGAACTCAGTTTGACCATTCAGAGCGAGTCCACCTCGATGAATGCTGATCCTTTGAGCTACGTGTTCCCATATCTGCAAGAACAAGCTCCGACCTTCAAAAAAGAGGATGGTACCGTGGTGACGCTCGATAAGGCTGGCTTTGCACAACTCCAGAAGGAGACGGTTGCCGCTGCCCGTGCCAAAATCGATGAACGCAAACGTGAGCTGATTGAGGCGGGACGCAAAGATGAGGCTGCCGCGCTCAACGTGGTTCCCCCAACGACCCTCAAGCTTACGGCCACGGCACCCATGGCCTTCGCCGTGAAACCCAACAATCTGTTGGGACAACCCAATATTTTCAACTACTCCGCCGATAGCATCACTTTCCGTGATGGATCCGTTGTTAAGGGCAAACTGCTCGACGACCGGATGACTTTAGAAGTGGATGGCATCGATACACGGTCGGTGGCTGACAAAGAAAAGTCATTGGCCTGGGACAAGAAGTACTTTGGCGAAGATTGGAAGAAAGTCTTCATTGCCAATCGCGACCATGCGCAAAGCGAGTTCAAGAAAAAGTATGGTGATGGTCGTGATCCTCTCAAGAGCGCCACACTGCAGAAGCACAGTTACTTCCTGCACATTCATTCCACAACGCCTGCCGATCATGTTCCCGAGGGCGCAGAGCATGGGGCCGCTTTGGGCTCGCCAGCAGCAGCAGAAGCTGGTCATGGTGATGAAGCACATGGTCATCACCCCACCGTGGTGCTCGATAAAAAAGACATCAGCTTCTTCTCCAACTTCACTCCGAAACTGAACACCTACTATGCGATTTACTTCACGTTGACCGGTTTGCATGGTCTGCACGTTGTCGCGGGCGCCTTGGTGCTTGCTTGGTTCTGGCTTTGCAATGGCAAGATGCTAAAGGAAAATCCGGAGCATTTGGCCAATCGCGTCGAAGTGGGTGGTCTCTTCTGGCACTTCGTTGATTTGGTCTGGATCTTCCTCTTCCCTCTGCTGTATCTTCTTTAACGCGCACCTGTTCTAACCTCCTCCCCTTTAACGTCATGGCGGAAAATCTCGAAGAAATTCAAAAATCGGTCAAGAAGTACATGATCATTGGTGCCACCTTGATTGTGTTCACCGTGATCACCGTGGGCCTATCCTATGTTGAGCTGCCCACGCATGGACTTAACATCTTGGTCGGCATGATCGTGGCCACTTTCAAGGCTGCCCTCGTTGCGCTAATCTTCATGCACTTGAATCATGAGCGCAGCGTGATCTACAAGATTTTGGCATTCACTTTTGTTTTTGCAGTCGTGCTGTTTGTCTTGTTTCACTTTGCCCACAGCGATCCGCTTGTGTTCCGTGAATTTGATTCCACCAACGTCAAAGCCCACTGATGTGTCGTATTTAATGCGATGTCTTTGAAGCACTTCCATCTTGTA
>JBIIUD010000061.1:0-8607 GCA_044340175.1 Verrucomicrobiaceae bacterium | reverse complement strand
TCCGCCGTGTAGAGTTTGAACAACCGATTCAAACTGCCGTCGCGGTTGTGAGTTCGGATGGCTCCCGGTTGACTCGTCCACGGCATCGGGGTCTGGTCGGGAAACTCAGCACCCGTCGCGTCCCGCAACTGAGCCAAAGCCACGTTGAGCGCGTTTTGCGCTGTCATCTCCGCACGCATCCGGCCCATGTCCAAGGCCGCCTCCTTACTGCCATCCCGTGCCAGTGACATCGTGGCCACCACCAGCACCGTCAGCAAAGCAATCATGCTGATGACCAGCACCAAGGCAAAGGCACCGCGTCGGCGTTTTTGAGTCGTGAGAAGAAGCTTCATGAGACGTGATTCAGTTCAACGAGTGGGTTGCACGGCATAGACCGCGCCGGACAAGATCGGGGTGGCATTCGGCTTCTGCCCGACCAACGGAATTTGCGGCAGCAGGAAGTACCCAACCGCCCGCGTCTCCGCATCCGCCGTGCGCACCACCTGGCCAACAAAACTCACATTCCTCCTCACCAACGGCGGTGCCGTCTCAACCAACGTCATCACCCCGCTCATCGCTCCCGTGCTCCGGTTGATCCTCACACTCACCTGCCCCGCATTGCCCGTCGTCGGCATCACCGCGGCGAACCTGTCCGTCCATTCAATCCCCGACACGTTCGCCACCGTCGCCGACTGACCAATGCCCCCCTCGCTGAACTCCAAATCAAACGGCCCAAACTCAGGCAACCCCACCACCATATGCCCTCTCGACCCAGGCGCCAAATAACGTCCTATCACGTTCAACCTCAGCGGACCAAATGCTCCCGCATACAACCGCCCGCTCGTCCCCGGCTTCTGCCACGTCAACTCCCCGCTAACCTCATTCTCCGAGAACACCCCATCCTCATCCTCATCCACCGCCAACGCCCACTCGCCCAGCACACTGCCTTGATTCCCATGCTGTGCCGCATATATCGCGATCTCGCCGTCCGGCCCCATCGGTCCACTTGACACCAGGTTCTGCCCGTCCGCCGTCTTGCCCACCACCCGCAGCAGTCCATTCGCTGGCACCGTGAAAGTCGCAAAGCCCACCCCCTTTGGCACCCCCGCATCACTCGCATGGCTGGCATCCAGATCCATCGCCACACTGTAGTAACCTTCTCTACCACTGGCTGGGTTGAAGTTCGGATCCCACACTGCACGCCAGCCACTGATCACCGCCGAACCATGCGTGCCCGAAACGGCTCCGGTTTGGGCATCAAGGCTCAGCGAGAGCATCCCCCCCGCCACCTCCACCTGCACCTGCGGTGCCATGCTTCGCAGAAATCCGCGCGCGGATCGGCTCACACTGCCCGACCTCACGTTGAGCGTGAACGCCCCCGTCGGTGTCGTGCTCAAACTGAGCAAACTGCCCAACCCACCATTGACAGCATGCCGTTCGCTCCACCCCGTGAAACGACCCACCATCGCCCCCGGCAAAGCGCGCACCAGCAGCGTCGCCGTCTGCGGCGCACTGCTGCCCGTCGCATTAAACGCCTGCGCCGTCACCCTGAAAACGCCCGCCACCGCCGCACGCCCCGTGATCGCTCCTGTCCTCGATTGCCAACGCAGCCCGCTGGGCAGTCCGCTGATGACATACCGCTCCGGGTAGTTCAGCGCCCACACTGACAACGAAACTTCAGCCCCGATCGTCAGGTCCGGAAAGGTCATGGGCGCGAGCACCGGCAGCGGCAATCTCGCGGACACCGCCCATTCAAAAGCGCGTGTCACCGCATTACCATCCGCATCCTCGACTCGCAGCACAAAGCTCGCGTTGACCACCTGCAGGGGCTTGCCCGTCAGCACGCCCGACTGCAACTCCATCCCCACCGGCAAAGCGCCACCTTCCAGCGACCAGACCAAAGGCCCGCGCCCTCCAATCGCCTCCAGCGCCAGTTGGTAATCGCGATTCAACACCGCCAACGGCAACACAGAAGGCGTCGTAATCTGCAGATCCACCACCATCAACTCAAACGCACGCGTGGTCGTCAGCAGGTTAGCGTCCACCACCTGAACCGTAAAAGCAGCCGCCCCTGCTGCAGTCGGCACACCGCTCAAACGGCCGTCCGTGCTCAGGCTCACCCCGTCCGGCAAAGCCCCACCACTCAGACTCCACACAAACGGCCCGGTGCCGCCCGTCACCGCAAGCTGCCGCTCAAACAACGTTTGCACCGAAACACTGCCCAGCTGCGCCGCCGTGGCAATCTCATACGCCGCGATCTCCAGAGTGAACGCACGCGTGACCTCACTGCCCAAGGGATCCTCCATTCGCACCGTGAAACCAAAACTCCCGCTCACCTGCGGCAGCCCTGACAAGCGGCCATCCGCCTCCAAAGTCAGTCCCGCAGGCAGCGCCCCTCCGGACAGCGACCACGCATAAGGAGCCGCACCACCCGCCGCCGCCAGCCTCACCTCATAGCTGCTGCCCTGCCTGCCTGCCGCCAACTGCGGTTCGGTCACCACCGTCAGAGCCGCAGGCTCCAGCGGCGTGCCCGCCGCCCCAACCACACTCCACGCCACCTGCATCGCCACCGTGGTAAATGCACTCAGCGGCTGCACCGTGCGCTCCGTCACCAGCATCGACCCGTCCGCTTGCAACTCCCGTGAAACCGTCACCGTCACCGCCGGCTGTCCAGAAGCATTTTGCTGCCACCGCCCCCCATTCGCTGACAGCTGCGCCCATTGCAGAACATCTCCCGCCCCCACATTCAACCCGTTGCTGCGATACCGGATCGCCGGATAGCTCACCCCTGACGCCTCAACGATCAGCATTTCCGGCCGCGTCCGCGTCGAATCTCGCAGATACGGATCCCCCGCAAACGCATACTCCCCCGCATTCGTCAGCCCATCCCCATCGTGATCCACCGTCGACCCGGAAACCGCCTCATTCAGATAGTCATCCGCCGTCCCCAGCAGCGTGTTGGCGCGATTGAACATCGCCTCACGCCAGACCAAGTAACTCGTCGGAGCAAACAGCGCCGTCACCGTGATGTCCTGAGCAGGAAACACCACCGGCAAAGACGCGCCTGCCGTGGCGGCTCCATTGTAAAACCAACCGGTGGCTTCCCAACCGCTGGTCGGTTCGCCCGTCAGATTCAGCCTCTCACCCGCCAAAAAGAAGCGCCCATCCGCCGTGATAGGAAGGTTGGTATTGACCACACCCGCCCTTCCAAAGCGCGTCACGGGCCGCGACCGCGTCGCTAGCAGATAACCCAGCTCCTGCACAAACGACTCCCCAATCACCGCATCAAGCTGAGCCTGCCAAAGCGGCATTGTCGTCAGCCCTCCAAACACGATCCTGAAGCTCCGCACGCCCAGCCCGGTCAGATCCCACTGAAACGCACAAATGATCCGCTCGCTAAACGCTCCCGTCTGTGGATCATCGAGAGCGCGAAACAGCGGCGGCACATCCACCGTGGCTCCCGTGCCGTTGACATAGCGCAGCACCACCGTGTTGACATTCAACCGCGCTCCGCCCGTCATGGTTTGAAACACCACGTTCGTCACCTCCCCACTCTTCGCCGGAGGAGCACTGTAAGCGGCTTCAAACGTCGTCGGATTCGAGAAACTGTAAATCGCCCCCGAAGACGTGATGAAAGCGGTCGGCGTGCCCGTCTGCGTCAGAACCGCCCGCGGCGCAAACGCCGTGGTCGGATTCCCATCCAAGTCCTCGCCGAACCCATCGATCAACGCCGGTGGATTCGGATAATTGAAGTTCGCGCTGGAACTCGACCCGGGCGGACGCCTGAACAAATCCCAATAGGCAAAGTCGGAGCCGCCATTCGCCCGAAGCGTCGGAATAATAAAACTGCCGCTCTGGGCGGGGCACACACCCAGAGCGGTCAGAACGATAGCCGCCACGAGCAACGGCATTGGAAGCAATGAAAAACGAGGATTCATCATCGAAAAAGAAGACCCAGGTTCAATCCACCGACTGCACCGCAAACACCGCGCCCGAACGCATCGGCGTCGCGTTCGGTCGCTGCCCCGCCGTCGGAATCTGCGGCAGCAGGAAGTGGCCGACCGCCTTCACCTCCGCATCCGCCGTGCGCACCACCTGACCCATGAACGGCACATTGCGTCGCACCAACGGCGGGGTCACCTCCGTCAGACTGAAGGCACCGCTCATCGCTCCCGTGTTACGGTTGATCCTCACACTCACCTGCCCCGCATTTCCCGCCGTCGGCATCAACGCCGTGAACTTGTCTGTCCATTGGATGCCACTCACATTCACCACCGTCGCCGAAGCACCGATGCCGCCCTCACTGAACTCCAGCTCAAACTCGCCCAACTCCGGCAGCCCCAGCACCGTCTGTCCCTTGGCCGACTGCGCCAAGTAGTTGCCGCTGGCCTGCACTGTCACCGGCCCAAACGCCGCAGCATAGACCCGCCCCTTGGTCTCCGGTTTTTGCCAACTCAGGCTGCCCGTGATCTCGTTTTCAGTGAACTCGCCCTGAGCATCCTCCGCCAAGGCCCATTGACCGATCACGCTGCCCTTATGAGCGTGCTGAGTGGCATACACAGCGATCTCACCATTGGGTCCCAGCGGCCCACTTGACACCAACGGCTGACCATCCGCAGTCCGACCCGCAATCCGCACCAACCCATTCGCAGGCACCGTGAAGGTGGCAAAACCGACTCCCTTCGGCAAGCTGGCGTCCGCCGCATGGCTCGCGTCCAACTCCAGCGCCACGCTGTAATACCCCTCGCGCCCACTGGCAGGATTCCACCCTTGATCCCACACCGCACGCCATCCCGTTACCCCCGCACTGCCATGGCTGCCGGTCACCGCTCCCGTTTGCGGATCAAGGGTCAGAGCCAGCACACCTCCCGCCACTTCCACCTGCACTTGCGGGGCCACCGCGTTCAAGAAACCCCGTGCCGACCGCGTCACTGCCCCCGTCCGCACCGCCACGGTGAAAGCGCCTGTAGGTGTCGTCCGCAGACTGATGCCGCTGCCCAAACTCCCGTTCACCGCCGCCCGCGCGCTCCACCCGGTGAAGCTGCCGTGAAAGCCACTGGGCAGCGACCGCACCACCACCCTGCCAGAAACCCACGGGCTGCTGCCCGCCGCATTGAACGCACGCACTTGCAGCGGATAAACCCCCGGCAGTAGCACCCGTCCCGTGATCTGCCCGGTCGCCGACTGCAATCGCAAACCCGCAGGCAAACCCGTGACCGCAAAACCCGCCGGATAATTCAGCGCGGTCACCGCATGACTCATCTCCACGCCCACCAGGCTCGCTGGCATCACCAGCGGTTGCATCACCGGAGCCAGCAACGTTGCAGACACCGGCAGTGTAAACACCCGCTCCACCTCCGCTCCCTCCGCATCCGTCACTTTGATCGTCACCGTCGCCTCCCCCGCTGCCGTCGGCGTGCCACGGATGACCCCCGCGGTTGAAAGGTTCAGACCTGCGGGTAGAGCACCGGCACTGACGGACCACTCATAGGGCGCCAATCCCAAGGCAGCCGCCAAAGGCACCTCATATTCAAGTCCCACCACGCCCGTCGGCAACGTCGCCACCGTGACCTGCTCCAGGTTCGACAGCACCGTCAAACTCAGCACTTGTTCGTCCCTGAAACCTCCTGCCTCCGTCACTGCCACGGTGAAATCGGTGGTCCCGATCGCCGTCGGTGCGCCACTCAACAATCCACCGCTGCTCAGAGTCAAGCCTGCAGGTAAAGCCGCTGAACCGCTCGCCAAGGCCCAACTGTAGGGCCCGGTGCCTCCCTCCGCCTCCATTTGCACCGATATCGCCGTACCTTTTACCCCGCCCGGCAGTGTTGCCGTGCTGATCTCCACCGTCTGCGCCCGCATCGTATCCCCCACCCCCTCATAAAGACTGAATTGGGTGTCCACCACCACTCGGTCAAAGCTGTAGTGCGCCTGATTCGGCGGCCCCGAGATCGCAATAGTGTAGCTCGGCTGGTTACCAGGCACCACCCACTTGGCCCAGAGCTGCGCCGAGGCGCTGCTGGTTCCCTGAACGACTGTCGGCACCACGCCATTGATGTTCGAAAGCGTGATGGGCGCAGGGAATGTCGCCCCGCCAAAACCGCTGCTCGCAGAAGAAATCTGCAGCATGATCGTGGTGAACCCCACCGTCCCCGGCAGACCATTCGTCGGCACAGTCACTTCCTCCGCCAGCGTGCCTGTCGTGAAATACAGGTTCCCTCCACCCGCAAATTGATGCACTTGGCCGTTCGTGGTGCGGAACCTGGCTAGCCCAGACAGATCGCTTCCAATGTCCGGCGTCCGGTCATCGATCACCGCCGCCGGCCCCGAATTCCCAAACGTGTCCCAGCCAAAATGCGTCGTCCCACGCCCACCCCGACTGCTCGGAATCACCGATCCACTCACTTGATCCATGATATGCGCAAGGGCAGGCGTTTCAGACAGAATCATGCTGTCGGGATGCGTGCCCCCCTCATCGCTGAACCATGTGTCGATCTCGATCCGGTCAAACGACATGTGCGACTGCCCGGGCGTGCTGCCAAGAGTGAACTGGTAGCTCGCCTGATTCCCCGGCAACTCCCACCGCACCCACACCTGACCGCGATTCGCCCCATTCACGCCCGCCACCACCGTCGGTGTCACGCCCTCAATCTGACTGAACGTCCACGTGTTCGGGAATGGCCCCGTGCCCACCAATTGCGCAAGGATCGTCGTTTTTCCCGTCGTACCCACCACGCCGCGCGTCACCACCGTCACCCGCTCATTCACCACCGCCGTCGCCGGGCTAAACCCGCTGTAGTAATTCCCGCTGGAGACACGGTTCTTGTTGCCATGCAGCGATTCAAAGCGCACCCCGGACGGAGTGGTCGTGCTGGTGATGTCCGGCGTGTCGTCATTCAATGGCGTGGCCGGCACAGTGTAAGTCGCCGGGTCCTCCAGCACATCCCAGCCAAAGTGCGTAGTCTTGGGCAGCCCGCGCGTCGAGGGAACCACGTGGGTGCTCTCCTTCGTCAACGTGAACTCACCCGCACGGGCCACCATGCTATCCGGATGCGAACGCCCCAAAGGATCGTAAAAGGTGTCGATCTCAATTCGATCAAAACCATACATCGACGCCCCATCCGTACCGCGCAGTCGAAACATGTAGGTCGGCTCGTTGCCGGGCAGCTCCCACATCACCCAAATCTGCCCGCGCCCCACCCGATTCCATCCCTGCACCACCGCGACCGGTGCCACGCCGTTGATTTCTCCCAGCACCCAGGGCGCGGGAAACCCGCCAAACAACGTCACCAATTGCATGATCACGGTTGTCTTGCCCGCGCTTCCCGGGGTACCGTTGGTCACCACCGTCACCTCCTCGTCAGGCGTGTTGCTGAAGGAATAGTAGTTCCCCGAGCTCGAAGTGTGATCAGCCGCGATCAACGTGCGAAACCGCACCCCGCTGGATAAAGTGCCAATGTCCGGCGTCGTGTCATCAATCGGCGTCGCGATCGCCCCAAAACTATCCCAGCCAAACCACGTGGTGTTCGCCGCCCCCCGTGTCGAGGGAGCCACCAACGTGGGACTCGTGCGCAGCGTGAAATCCGCCGCCTGTGATGAAAAAACCGCTCCGGTTCCCAGAACCAGGGAAACGACGCGTTGAAAAAGAGAGGTGAACATAAAATGAAGAAGCTTTGGCTTTTTGAACCTGCGTCTCATTAGCGGCTTTTTGACACCCATGCTTCGCTTGTCGTGCCGTTAAATGTCGTTCTCTTGCGATTTCGCATGGCGGCGGCATTTCTCCGCTGCCGCAGGCAAGTCAGACTTTCCTCGCCTCTGACGGCACCTCGCCCGCCCTCAACCGGCTAGAATTCGCCCCTCGAGGTGCGCTAGAATCGCTGAGTCTTGGTTGCTCAAGCCTATCGATTGCCGCCAAGATCGGTGCAGGGGAACAACAAAACGGCGCGGGCTCATCGCCCGCGCCGCTCAACATCCAACCAATCAACCAAGCTAAACTTTATCTTACTGCTTCAAGAGCACCGCTGCCGTGCGGAAGGCACCTCGCCGTCCAGCAATCGGCACCTGCTGCAAGCCCGCTCCGACCGTGGTTTCAAACGATTCATCCAGCAGCAGCACCCCGCTGACGGCGGATCGACCCGCGATGTTCGAACTACCTGCTGGCAGCGTGAATCCACCGCTTAGGCCACCATCCGCTGCCCTCACCGACCCGGCCCAAGGAACAGGCACGGGAGCCAAAGGCGCGGCGGTGGTCAGGGCGTAGCGCGAACTCAACAGAAAGGACGTCGCCAGCACCGGTGCGGTCGCTGTGGCGTTGCTCAGTCCGGCTCCATTGATTTGCACTTGGAAGGTGGAGTTGGTCAAGCCCAGAGCCGCCGCCAGAACCGTCGCACTGGCAGGAGAGTCCCAGCGACTGCTCGCCGCTGTGACGGCCAATGGCGCTGCGAAGCCGGCTTCGTAGCTCAACTCTCGACTGTCAGCCGCTTTGAACCAGCGCAGGCCCGCGCTCTGACGCTGCGGGAACGGCAGCGGCTGCCCAAGGCCGGTCAGCGACACGATGCCACCCACATAAGACGTTTTGTTTCGATACGGCTGACTCCACACGATGGCTTGACCTGTGCGCGACAGTCCCAG
>JBIIUD010000060.1:0-8721 GCA_044340175.1 Verrucomicrobiaceae bacterium | reverse complement strand
GATTGGCTGAAAATGGGCCAACGCTTTGACTATGAAAACAATTCTGCTGCAAACCTTGTGCTGGCTGAGCGTGCTGTGGTTTGGGATGTTGCCTGTGTGGGCTCAGGAGGGGAGTCCGGCGCCGCTCATTCTGAAGGCTGAAGTGGTCGAAGATGAAAAGGAGAAACCTGCGACTCCAGAGCCTGCGGCCAAGGCAAAGCCCTTGGAGGCGACTTGGAAGACGCAGAGTGAGGCGCGCGCTCTGACGTTGAGCATTCCGGCACCGCGCGGCCAGATCGTGGACCGGCATGGGGTGCCGTTGGCGCAAACTCGCGTCGTGAACTATTTGGCGCTCAATTTTCCTTTCATGAAGGATGCGACGCGTGAGCAAATCCTAGCCTACGCCGAAGAGAAGATCGGCACGGCTAACCGGATTTTAGGTAGGGGGTGGTCCATGGAGGCGGAGAAGTTGATCAGTCATTATGAGCATCGGAGGTGGTTGCCTTTGGTCTTTGCCATTGAGGAGGGGCTGAATGTGGAGCTTACCAACGAGGAGATGGACAAACTGCAGCCGCACCTGGGAACAGGGTTGGTGGTTCAGCCCTCCTATGTGAGGTATTACCCGAAGGGCGATAGTGCCTGCCACATCATTGGCTACGTGGGGAAGGTCCGTGGTCTTCCGCTGGGTCCGATTTCAGATGGGGATCCTTTGTTTGAGGAATTGGAGGGTCGGGAGGGGCTGGAGGCGACCTTTGATCGCGATCTCACCGGGACACCTGGCATGGTCAACAAACTGTACAGTCCTGATGGTAAGCTGCTTTCTGAGGAGGTTCTGAGGCGGCCAGTGCCTGGGCGGCATGTGGTGACGACGCTGGACTACAACATCCAAAAATACGCTGAAAACGCTCTGAAAAAAGGGGCTCGGAATGGGGGGTCGTTTGTGATCATGGATGTCAAGACAGGGGACATTCTGGCGCTGGCCTCTAACCCGGGGTTCGATCTCAATGTTTGGGTGCCGGGCATCAAAAGTGAGGTGTTTCAAACGCTGAACACGGACCCCCGTAAGCCGCTTTATCCTCGAGCGACCTTTGGGCAATACCCACCGGCCTCCACTTTCAAAATCGTCACTGCGCTGGGTGCGATGGAGAGTGGCAAGGTGACGGAGCGTACTTCATACAATTGCAGTGCGTCCCTTTTCATTGGTGATCGCTATTTCAACAACCACAACAAGTCGGGGGAAGGCATGATGAACGTGATCACTGCCATCAAACGCTCTTGCAATACTTGGATGTATCAGGCTGCTCTGGCGGTGGGGGCAGATCCCATCACGGACATGGCCATGCGGATGGGTTTTGGCGAAAAGACGGGCATTCCGATCAAAGCGGAGGCGGCGGGTAATTTGCCAACCAATGCACGCAAATTGGAGCAGCGCGGCACGAAGATCATTGGGGGTGAATTGGCGAACATATCGATTGGCCAGGGGGAGGTTTTGGCGACCCCGCTTCAGGTGTGCCAGAGCATGGCGGCGTTGGCAGATGGGGTAAACCTCGTGCAGCCGAGGTTGGTGCTGCAAGTGCAGGATGTGAATGATCAGGTGGTGATGGCGACAGAGGTGCAGGTGCGGCGGCGGATTGACCTGAATCCAGAGCAACGCGATGCGGTGGTGAAGGGCATGGTGGCGGTGGTGTCTGGCAGTGGTGGCACGGGTAAGGCTGCAGGCATAACGCATGCACAAATCGCAGGGAAAACGGGAACCGCGCAGTGGAAGCCAGCGCAGCGGCAAAATCTGGCGTGGTTCACAGGCTTCCTGCCGGCAAACAATCCGGTCTACGCCTTTGCGGTTCTTTATGAAGGTCGGCCTGGAGAGTCTGTCAGTGGCGGCAAGCTAGCGGCCCCCATGGTGAGGGAGGTGTTCAACAACGTCTTTGAGAAGGCCAGTTCGGACGATCCGCTGGTGCTGGCGATGAAAGACACGGATAAGTTTGTGGAAGTGGATGAAGGTGGGCTTGATGCGGGCGTTGGTGATGATGGCGACACACCCCCTCCGAGCGCACAACCGGTCGAAGAAGTCAAATCGGCGCAACCCGTGGAAGAGAAGAAGACATTCAAAGGCTTCTTCAAGAAGCTCTTCAACAAGTAACAAGTAGTTAACTGCGGCTTTATTCGCCGCCGAGGTAGGGACGGCCGCGAGGCACACCAAATTGAATGGTTTCATCCATCAACTTGGAGCGACCGCGCTCGATGTGATTCGGAGCGTCCGGGGGTGAGTCGCGGGTGATGATGTTTGGCTGGATGAAAATGAGCAGCTCATCCCGGTTCATTTTCCGCTCAGTCACCCCAAAGAGATGCTTGATGACAGGAATGCGGCGCAGGAAAATCGTGCCGCGGCCACCGTTCCCGACCCGCTCGGTGATGAGACCGCCGAGGACGACGGTGGAGCCGTTTTTGACGGTGACTGTGGTGACCAATTCCTGAGTGCTGAGGGTGGGAATGGTATTGCCAGAGATGATCTGCTCACCCACGATGTTGTCGTTGATCTGGGCGATGCGGAGGGTGACTTCGTCATCGGAGTTGATCAGGGGGACGACTTCGAGTTTGAGGACAACGTCACGGTAGTCGATGCTGGCGCTGGTAGAGGCGATGCCGCCGATGCCCGCGCCATTGGACAGGATCTGGGTGGGGACGGCGATGCGTTGACCTGATGAAATGACCGCTTTGCCGTTGTTGGTGGTATAGACACTCGGGCGGGAGAGGACTTTGAAATTATTGTCCTTTTCCAGCAGGTTGATGTAACGAGACATGGCACCGAGTTGGCCATAGAGGTTGAGGCTGTTCCAGTTGAAGTTGGACAGGCCCATGGGCAGGACAATGTTTCCTGGATCTCCCGGCGCGGTTTCTGAATTGAAGGTGTTGGTGCGCTCTCCGGTTCGGGTGCCAGTGGTGACGGCGATGCCGTTGGCGTCGATGTCGGTGTTGAAAGTCCCCGTATCATTGCCAGTGCTGGTACTCGTGTCGGTGGTGATGTTTTGCTGGAGGCTGAAATCATCCAGAAGATTGAGGAAGTCGAAGCCGAACTTGGTCTCGTCACTGAGGGTGAGCTGTCCGATGATGGTGGAGATGTAGATCTGCTGCGGGCGGACGTCGATCTCCATGAGCAATTGATCGATGACGTTGATGTGCTCGGGCGAGCCGGAAACAATCAGGCTATTGGATTGGCTGTCGGCGATGAGCAGGGTGCGTCCAACGATGAGAGATTGAGGTGCCGCTTGCTGTTCGGGGTCGTCCAGCAGGCTGCGGTTGGAATTGCCGCCAAAACCAGTGCCACCGCCGAGACCACCGCCAAAGCCGCCACCGGCAAATCCGGCGTTGTTGTCGCCACCCCGATTGGCGTTGGTGGAAGGGGTGCTGGAGGAGTTGCGCGGGGAGGCCGAACCGGGGCTGCCACCCCCGCCACCACTGATGGCGAGTCCGCCACCTTCACTTTGGATGTCAGTGTCGCGGGCCAGGGAATCGTAAGCGACGGGCAGGAAATCGGCGACATTCATGAAGCTGAGTTTGCGCTTCATGAAGGTGAGTCGGCCAGTTTGCTGATCAAGCTTTTCAATCAGACCACGGATGTAGGTGATGTCGACCGGGCGGGCGATGACCAGCAGGCTGTTGGTGCGGCGATCAGCGATGACTCGCACTTTGGCGGCGGTGGGGTTGGTGTTGGATGTATTGGCTGAGCCGGTCGCTGCGGCGAGCGCAGCATTGGCAGAGGGTGCGAGGGGGGCAGCTTGGGCATTCCCAGTGGTAGTGGCGGCGGCAGGCTGGGCACCGGGGGCCGCTGAGGTGTCATCCTGCTGGGCGTAGATTTCATTGATGATCTCAGAGATGCGCTCGGCGTCAGAGCGCTCCAGAGGGATCAATTCGTTGGCGATTTCAGCAGGGGGGACATCAATGATCTGGGCGATCTCATGCAGGCTACGGATGGTGGCGGTGTTTTCGGTGATGATGATGGCCGAAGAGTTCGCAATGGGTGTGATGGCACCGTAGGAGTTGAGCTTCACGACTTCGCGAAAGGCTTTTGAGGCATCATCAGCTGAGATGTGCTCCAAGGGCATGACGTAGTGGACGATCTGCTCGTCTTCAGGCAGGTCCCGGATCGAACTGATGACGGGTAGGCCCTGGGTGGCGGGGCTTTTGCCGCCTTGGTGGTGAATCAGCATGACGGTGCTGTCGCCCTTGGGAATGATCGCGTAGCCGTTCAGCAGGAGGGTAGCGTGAATGAAATTGATGGCTTCTGTCTTGGTCAATGGCTCAGGGGCGATCATCTTGAGGGCCTCTCCCTGGAGGGAGGAATCGAGAATGATTTTTTTTCCGGTGAGCTGAATGTAAAAGGGAATGATGGCCTGGATCGGGGTATTGGGGAAGTTGACCTTGATGGTCGCGTCGTTGCCGATCGGGGAATAGGAGGATCCTGGAGGTGCACTGCCGGCGTTGCCGGGCGGAGATGGGGGCGGGCTTGGTGAAGCAGTCTGGGCGGGTACGTGGCCGGGTGCGGAGAGCAGCAGGCCGAGTCCGAGGCAAACGGTGCCAAACTGAATCGGGAAGATCGGTAGCGGGTGACGCTTCATGAGTTGATTACAGTGAATCTAAAAGTTATAAAAGAATTTACAAGGTTAATATTACGGAGTCATTAAGTTTATCCGTGGATGGTGGGCATAAAAAAACCGGACCCACTTGGCAGTAGGTCCGGTTGCAGGACAGTTGGATGCGGTATCAACCCGCAGCATTGAGGGCGGCGCGATTTCGCTCGTCGATTTGGCGGTTCAAGGTCAGGAAGTCATAAATCCAGCCGATGCCAAAAAGGCCAGCGGTGAGGAGGTAAAGGATACCGGTGCCCCATTTGCCCAGATAGAAGCGATGAAGGCCGATCAGACCGAACAGGGGGAAGGTCTGCAAGATCCAGGCAAGTGAGTAGTCATAAGGGCCTGAGACGAATTTTCGATCAGCGGCCCGGTCCATGGAGGGGATCAAAAACAGGTCAATGAGCCAGCCGATGCCAACCAGACCGAGCGTGAAGAACCAGATGATACCGGTGACGGGGCGGCCGAAATAGAAGCGGTGGGCGCCAGTGAATCCGAAAATCCAGAGGATATAGCCGATGAATTTACTGTGGGTTGCGTTGGAGGTATTCATGGGGAGATGAAGGGGGGTGAAAGAGGAGGCAGTGATTTTCAGGGGCGCGCTATTAGAAAGACGGATGAGTTTTGGAAGAGAAAGTAAAGCTTCTTCATGATGATGCGGGTTTTGTTATTGCCACGGGCACAGGCATCACTATGGTCAACGTTCTAATGAATGATGAGGTTCAGAAACTGGTAGCTGCCGGTAAATTAAGTGTCACGGAGGGCAACAAACTCTCCTTGTTGGAACCGGGGGTATTTTGCCTCCATAAAAGTTGGGGTGTCGGCAAGATCGCCTCTTGGGATCTTTTGGGGGATCGCCTGCATCTGGACTTTGAAGGCAAGCCAGGGCATCCGCTCAAGCTGAGCTTTGCGGTCACTTCCCTGGACATCCTGCCTGCGGAGCATTTCATGGCACGCCGACTCGCTGACCTTGAGGGCATGCGCAAGCTGGCGCGCGAAGAACCCGCCAAGTTGGTGGAACTCGCCCTGCAAAGTGCCGGGGGTAAAATGTCTCTGGATGAACTTGATGCCATGGTCAAAGGCAAAGTCGTCAGTGACGGTGAATACAAGAAGTGGTGGGACGGGGCCAAGAAGGCGCTGAAGTCCGTGCGCAACATTGTGGTGCCCTCCAAACGCACGGAGCCACTCATCCTGCGTGAGAGTGAGGCTGCGGCGGGTGCTGGCATGGTGGAGGCCTTCATGAAGGCGAAGGATCTGAAGGCACGGGTCGCCGCGCTCAAAATGATCGCTTCGGACATTGATCTTTTCCCGGACAAAGCCCAAGCGCTTGCGCCGGTGTTTCAGGATTTGACGGGGGTGGTGCGGATGGGGGCACGCTATCAACTCAAGGAAGCCCTGCAGTTGGTGCTGACTCGCGATGAGTTGATGGAAAGCGCGGGTCTGGGTGAACCACCACCTGGGTCAGTGAAGGTCTCTGAGTTGGTCGGGCAATTCCGGGATCAATTGACAGATGCCGTTTCGGGTCTGGCCGGGGGGCTTTTGGGTCGTGTTTACCGAGCCTTTCCAGCGGCGTTCCCTGATGAGACTTGGGTGGATCAGTGCTTACTGCATCTGGCAAGGACTGGCGGCCGCGCCGTCGCTGAGATCGCCGCAGTGCTGCATGAGCAGGACCGGGCTGGTGTGCTGGAGGAGTTCCTGCGCACAGCGGTTCGTAACCGGAAGGCGAGTGCTGACCTTTTGATTTGGATCTGTAAGGAGCGCAAAGGCCACGCCTCCGCCGTGTTTAATTTGGATCTGGGCAATGCCATCATCGATGCCATGCATGCGGATCACCTTGAAGGCGGGCCGAAACGCACGGGCCGACTTCAGGATGCATTTGCGGATGACCCGGATCTGCTCGGTGAAATGGTCGTGGATGCCGACGAGCAGGATGTGCGGCTTTTGGCCAAGCGAATCCTCGGCTTCAACGGTTTGGATGAACTCAGCCGCCGTTCTCTGATGGCGAAGATCATCAAACAGCGGCCAGCCCTGCAGGACATGGTCGATGAAAAGGTTGGTTCGCGTGAAGACAACACCCTGATCGTCTCCTGGGATAGCCTCGAGCGGAAGAAAAAGGAGTTGGAGGAAATCATGAACGTGAAGATTCCTCAGAACAAGAAAGACATCGAAATCGCCCGCGAATACGGGGACCTTCGGGAAAACTTCGAGTACAAATCCGCGAAACAGCAGCAGGCGGTGCTGCAGCGGATGCAGGGCGAGTATCAGCGTGACATCGAGCGCGCCCAGGGCACGGACTTTGCCAACGTGGCCACGGACACGGTGGGCATTGGAACCATTGTGGATTTGGAAGACGTGCCCTCCGGTGAGAAAGAAACCTTCACTATCCTAGGCGCCTGGGACGGTGACGTGGATAAGGGCATCATTTCCTACCTCTCTGAGGCCGCTAAAGCCCTCATCGGGCAACCTGAGGGCACGGAAGTGGAACTCCCCACGGACAGTCTGCACATCAAACGGAAAGCGCGCATCGTCGCCATCAAAGCCTTCCGGACGGCCTGAGGTAGCAGCTCTGATGTCAACCTGATCGCTAGTTCGAGAGCTCAAACAGAAAGCCTGTGAGCCGGTTTCCCTTCTTTTTGGGAAACCGGCTTTTTCTTGGGTCTGTGAAAAGTAATTCAAGCCCTCAAAGCCCACTGCCCGGAGTTTTCCAGACCTTCTGTTTCCACCAACGCGCGCCCAGACCACAGGTGAGTCCGGCCAGGAGGTGGGCCATTCCGGCGGCAATGCGAGCTTCCGTGAATTCTAAGATGGCGTGCAAAGGAAAGGCAAAAGCACCGGCGAAAAGACCGATTCCAATCAGCGTGATTCCAAGCGCCAGAGGGGTGGCAATCGTCGCAAAAAAGAGCAAACGCCAAAAGGGTGGTCTCTCATCATCCATGGGGTGTAATGCGAAGAGAGGCTGTTGGTACTGCCGCGTAGTCAATCCGTCAGGTCGCAGAGAACGGGTTCGTATGCGCTGCGGTTGGAGGCTGCCATCAAAAGGCTTTCATGCAGTTCGAGAAGCTGAGCTTTGAGATCGTCGAGATCAAGACCTAGCCTCCAATGGTCAGGAAACTCGGCCAGATAACCGAGAAACATGCCGTCCTCTTCCCGCCAGTAGGTGAAGCGCGCATTCATGAGCCGAGGTTGAAGGTTGGGCGGGAGTAGGTCAAGACTTTCGGGGTGATTTTTTTGAAAGGAGGGAATCTTTTCAAAAATCAGTATCCGCGAAGACCTCGCTTTTAGGCTCGACGCGAGGGAGGTGTTTTGGTGAAGGGAGTTGGGAAAGAGGCGTAGCCGAAAACGTGGGTTTTCGTTCAGGGAAAGCGGGGCAGCGATACTTGCGCTGGGCTGGGGCGATTCGCTTCGCGGGGGAAGACTCACGTCTTCTTCTACGTGGAGGCGTTCGGAAAAGGAGGGCGTAGCCGAAAACGTGAGTTTTCGTTCGGGGAAGGCGGGGCGGCGATACTTGTGCTGGGCTGGGGCGGCTCGCTTCGCGGGGGAAGACACACGTCTTCTTCTACGTGGAGGCGTTCGGTAAAAGGGGGTGTAGCCAGCGTTAGACCGATGGTTTTCATGCGAGAGATAAGGCTGAATTCGATGGTGTAGATAATGCGTGAGGAGAAACCTAACTGGTTGATGAAACAGGAGACTCGTCACTCGGAGAGTGACGGCTACTTTATTCGCCAGCCGGTGCGGGTTTGGTAGGATTCTAGGAGGAACTCGATTGGGTGAGGGCGAGTCAATGGGGACTAGGCGGGAGTTCGAAGCGACCGGCTAGGATGCCGGGGACGGTGATGTCTTCGTCGAGGGATTCCCAGCGGAGAGCGTAGCCGTTGACTTCGATGGTGACTTCTTGGAGTTGCTCGTCGGTGGCGTGGGAGAGGCGGAGGAAACGATCTGCGGGGAAGCCGATGGTGCGGCCGTCGTGGAGTTCGATGTGAATGGTGCGGCCATCAGCCCAGGCGCGGAGGGCGGCGGATTCCAGCGTGAGGGGAGTGTCAGCGAGCAACGTGGTCATGATAGGCTTTCTTTAGAGTTTCTTGATGTTCGAAAACGAGGCGCTCGATCTGTCTGA
>JBIIUD010000059.1:0-8768 GCA_044340175.1 Verrucomicrobiaceae bacterium | reverse complement strand
TCTCTCTTTTTACCCTTCTCATCTCATGACTCCCCAAAATGTAGTGGACATGCTTGAGGCCCGCGGCGTCATCGACAACGGCCAAGCCTACGACATCACCCAGGACGTGCTTAAAAACGGCAAAGACGTCGTCCAAGTGCTGATGGACTATGCCATCTTCAACACCGAAGACGAATTCTGGGCCACCGTAGCCGAAGAAATCGGTGCCGAGCACTTCGACCTCTCCACCTTTGAGCCGCCCCCGTCCGTCATCCAGTTGATCCCCCAGGGCATGGCCCGCCTTTACGGCGCCTTCCCCATCACCCTCGATGGCCAGGGCCTGCACGTCGCCTTCACGGACCCCCTGAACCCCCAACTCGTCGAAGACCTGCGCTTCTCGCTCGACAAAAACATTGTCCCCGTCGTCGCCCGCCGCAGCCAAGTCCAGGCGCTCATCGACAAAGCCTACGGCACTGGCATGCCGTCCGTTGAAGAAATCTTTGGCCAGCTTGCCAAACAAGGCGCCGATAGCCCAGAAGCTGAGGCCAACTCCGCGCCCATCGTCAAATTCGTGGACTTGGTCATGACCCAGGCCATCAAAGAACGCGCCTCTGACATTCACTTCGAACCCTTCGAAAACGAGTTCAAGATCCGCTACCGTGTGGACGGCGCGCTCTATGAAATGGCCCCCCCACCGGTCCACCTTGCCAACCCGGTGATCTCCCGGATCAAGGTCATGGCGAACATGAACATCGCCGAGCGCCGCATCCCTCAGGACGGCCGCATCATGACGGTGGTCAACGGCAAGCCCGTGGACATGCGCGTCAATTCCCTGCCCACACAGCATGGCGAGTCAGTGGTGCTGCGGGTTCTTGACCGTTCCTCGGTCAACCTGGACCTTGAGCATCTCGGCATGCCGACTTTCCTGTTTGATTACATCGTCGAAACGATCAACAAACCGAACGGCATCTTCATCGTCACAGGGCCCACCGGAGCCGGTAAAACCACCACGCTCTACGCCGCCCTGCGCCGCATCAACACCATCGACTGCAAGCTGATCACCGCTGAAGACCCGGTCGAATACGAACTGGACGGCATCATGCAGGTGCCCGTGAATGAAGCGGTCGGGCTCACCTTTGCCCGAGCCCTGCGCGCCTTCCTCCGTCAAGATCCTGACCGGATCATGGTGGGTGAGATGCGTGACGTCGAGACCGCCCAAATTGCCATCCAGGCCTCTCTCACCGGCCACTTGGTGCTCAGCACCCTACACACCAATGACTCCGCCGGTGCGGTCACCCGTCTCGTGGACATGGGCGTCGAGCCCTTCCTGGTCTCCGCCACCCTGGAGGGCGTCTTAGCCCAACGCTTGCTGCGCACCATCTGCAAAAGCTGCCGCGCACCTTACGAGCCGAGCCAACACATTCTCAATCAGCTCAATGTCTCCGCCACCGATCTCGGCGGCAAACAGTTTTACACCGGCGGTGGCTGCTCCGTTTGTGGCAACAGCGGTTACAAAGGCCGCAAAGGCATTTACGAACTGCTCGACATCACCGACCCTATCCGGGATCTGATCACCGAGAAAGCGCCCACGCTGGTGCTCAAACAAAAAGCCATCGAGCTCGGCATGGTGCCCCTCCGCGAGGACGGTCTGCGCAACATTTACGATGGTGAAACCACCGTCGAAGAAGTCCTCAAATACACTTAAAGTGCTCAGATGACAAAATTGCCTCAGATCTCCTGCATTTCGTGGTGGACAGAGGCGATTCCATCCCGCTATTCTCGCCACAGTTAGTCATTTCCTTTCGCCCTGAAAATTCTCCCTTATGCCGAAGTTCCACTACATCGCCCTTGATCAAAATGGACAGGAAACCGCCGGTGTCATTGATGCCGCCTCAGACGCGGATGCCATCAACCAGCTTCGGCAGAGCCAACTCTATCCCACTCAGGTGGTGCAGGAAGGCAAAGGAGACATCTCGAACATCAAGAAGAAATCCAAGGCTTCGACCTCGAAATCCAAAGGCAAAGCAGCGGCTGGCGGATCCCCTGCCAACTTGAAGGTCAAGGGCAAGACCCTGATGATTTTCACCCGCCAGCTCGCCACCCTGATCGACTCCGGTCTTCCCCTGCTGCGCGGTCTCACCGTGCTTGGCCGTCAGGAATCCAATCCGCAAATGAAACGCGCGGTGACCACCATCTCGGACAACGTCCAAACCGGGTCCACCTTTTCGGAAAGCCTTTCCCAATTCCCCAAGGTCTTCAACAAGCTCTACGTCAACATGGTGAAAGCCGGTGAGCTCGGCGGTGTGCTCGAGATCGTGCTCAACCGTCTCGCCGAATACCAAGAAAAAGCCCAAAAGCTCAAAAACAAAGTCGTGGCGGCGATGGTTTACCCCCTCATCGTCATGTTCATTGCCGTGGCGATCATGGTCTTCCTCATGCTGGTCATCGTGCCCCGCTTTGAGCAGATCTTCGAAGACATGCTGGGCTCCAAAGACAAGCTCCCTGGTCTGACCAAGGCGGTCATCGGCTTCTCACGCTGGATGGGTGACAACATCTTCTACATCCTCATCGTCTGCGCTGTGTCCTACATCGCGTGGAAACTGTACTCCGCCACCAAAGGCGGGCGCACCACGATCGACCGCATGAAGCTGAAAATGCCTCTGTTTGGTGACGTGCAAAGGAAGACCGCTATCTCCCGCTTTACCCGCACCCTCGGCACCCTCGTCACCTCTGGCGTGCCGATTCTGCAAGCGCTCAACATCACCAAAGAAACCGCCGGTAACGTCGTCGTCTCCGACGCCATCACCAAGGTTCATGACGCGGTTAAAGAGGGTGAGTCCATGGTCGGTCCGCTCGAGGGCTCAGGCGTCTTCCCCCCCATGGTGATTTCCATGGTGGACGTGGGTGAAGAAACCGGGCAGCTCCCTGAGATGCTTTTGAAGATCGCCGACGTGTATGAGGATGAAGTGGATAACTCCGTTTCTGCTCTCACCTCGATGCTGGAACCGCTCATGATCGTGATGCTCGCCCTCGTCGTGGGTACCATCGTTATGGCGCTCTTCCTGCCTCTCATCCAGGTCATTCAAGGTCTCAGCCAAGGCGCTGCGGGTTAATCCCCGCTCGCTCCGCCAGCTGACAACGCCCCAACTCCATCATCGAGAATCAACCACTTCCTGTGCGTACGCTCTAACCCCTTAAGCACTCGCCATACCATGTCCATACAATCCCTCAAACCCCGCACGGCGGCAGGTTTCACCCTGATCGAGCTGCTGGTGGTCATCGCCATCATTGCCCTCCTGGCTTCCCTCACCATCGGGGCCTTCAACTACGCGACGACAGCCGCCGCCAGAAATCGTACCTCGGCCACTCAAGCGGCGATCATGGCCGGATTGGAACGCTACAATGCGGACTTCGGTGAATACCCCACCCCATCCGCCCCTGACGCCACCGCCCAATTCAACAACGTCAGCTACCGCGCCGGGGCAGCTGAGATGCTCTACCAAGCCCTTAGCGGGGATGGCACCAGCGCCATTCAACTCGCCTCCGGTGGGGGCCGTGGATCAGACGGTCAGGTGGATGACACTGAAGCGCCCAACATCAAAATGGCAGACATGCCCAAGGAAATCTGGCTCTTGATCAACAGCCGCTACTACATCGTGGACGGCTTCCGCAAGCCCTTCCAGTATTCCAAGGGCGGCGAGCCCGACGCCGTGAATCCCACCTACGACCTCTGGTCCTTTGGTCAAGACGACCAAAACAGCAATTCGGTCTCCGTCGCCATGAAAACCAATCCGATGGTGAACTCCAAGTGGATCACCAATTGGTAATTGGGAAGCCGCAGAGAACTTATTGGCAGCCCGTTACAGTCATCAAGACTTCGGCCGATCATTCGGGAGAAGACGTCAGGATCATTCAGCTCGGAATCCGATAATCGAAGCGCGTAAGCGGCGCTGGGGCTGGGGCTATGTTGCTCAAGCCTATCGAGAGCCTTGTACCTCCAATAGGTGAGACTTTCTCTTAGCCGCACACCTCTTGACAGGCCCCTCAATCACCGAAAGATTGTGTTCTCCCGAAATCCATGCCCCTCCCCACTTCTCAGACCCGTGTGGCCATCCTTGGTGGAGGTCCCTGCGGTCTCTACGCTGCCCGCGTTTTATCCCGTGCCGGTCTTCCCGTCACGGTGCTCGACAAAGGTGACCGCCCCGGCGGTCTGGCCACCAGTCATCAGCGCGGTAACAACTGGTACGACATGGGCTGCCACATGCTCCATGAGTTCGATCAGGAAATCTATGAGGACATGATGGCCCTCATGGGTGCAGACAGCATCCCCGTCCAACTCGATGCCAAGATCCGATGGGCAGGCTCATTCTACCGCTATCCCCTGCAGTTTCAGGACATGATCCGCGGCATCCCGCCAGCCACCCTCATCCATTACTGTCTCGGGCTGTTCGCGGCCCAGATCCGCAGCGCCCTGGTCCCGTGGATCCCCAAAAATGCCGAAGAGGCGCTCATCATGCTCTACGGCCAACCCTTGTATGAATTCTTTTTCAAAGACTTCACCCATCGCTACTGGGGCATCCATCCGCGCGAACTTTCCGCCACCTTCATCACCACCAAAATGCCACGCCTGAGCGCCGTGGATGTCATCAAGCGCGCCCTTTCTAAGGTCGGCATCAAGGACCGCTCCGTGAAAGCCGTTGATAGCGCCCTGCTGGAGGAAACCCTGCACTACTCCCGCACAGGCGCAGAGGCCATGCCACGCCACATCGCAGCAGCTATCACCGCCAATGGAGGCCATATCATTCAAAAGGCTGACGTGACCCAATTGATCCATGATCCAGATACCGGCCGCGTGACCCACGTCCAATATCACCATGCCGGGGAAGAGCACCTGCTTGCCTGTGATGAGTGCATCAGCACCATTCCCATGCCCCACCTCATTCAGCGTGCCGCCCCCAGCCCACCCCTGCCCGTCCTGGAGGCCGCCCACCAGATCCGGTACAAACCCATCGCGATCTACGGTCTGCTCGTCAAAAAGCCCAAATGCATCGACGGCCTCTACATCTACTACCGCGACCGCGCTTTTCACCGTGTTGGTGAGCCCAAAAATGCCGGTTTGGTTGTGAATCCTCCCGACCACACAGTGCTCATTGTCGAAACCACCTGTGAAATCGGTGATGCCAAATGGTCCGCCACACCTGAGGCCCGGGAGCAACTCTTTGCCGACCTCGAACTCGAAAACATCTGCCGGCAGGAAGACATCGTCGAAACCCACATTCTCCACAGTGAGACCGGCTACCCCATCTTCGCCCTCGGCTTTGAGCCCCATCTTGAGCTTTTAAAATCCTGGGTCGCCAGCGTTAGCAATCTGCAATCGGTCGGGCGACAAGGCGGATTCACCTATCCCAACATGCACTCGGCCATGCGTATGGGAGCCAAAGCCGCGCATACCGTCATCCAACGTCTCAAAGCTTCCAGCTAAACCTCATGCCTTCCCCGACACTCTCCGCCATCGTCGCAATGTCCTCCAACCGGGTCATCGGGAGGAATGGCACCCTGCCCTGGCACTTCCCTGAAGACCTCAAATTTTTCAAGCGCACCACCCTCGGACACCCCATCCTCATGGGCCGCGCCACCTTCGAGTCCATCGGCAGACCTCTGCCTGGTCGACAAAACATCGTGCTCAGCTCCACCCTTGCCCCCACAGAAGGCATCACGATTATTCGAGACCTCGCCGATCTGCCCGCCGTCTGCACCGTTACCGACAAGGTTTTCGTCATTGGCGGCGCCCGCCTTTACGAAGCCCTTCTGCCTCAATGCAGCGAGCTATTCCTCACCTACATCAACGAACCGCACGAGGGCGATGTTTTTCTCCCGCCCTTCGAGCATTTGTTTGATCTCGCCGACACGGACCCCGCCACTCCTCCCCTAGAATTTCGACGTTACGTCCGCAAATCCTCGTGAAAAAACGGGGTGAAATCGGGACAAGTCACCATTCAAATCGGCAAAAAGCTTGCCTCCAGCCTCAAAATTTGAGACGAAGGGTGAAGTCAGCGGGTTTAAACAGACGCTGACAGTGATGCCATGACTGACGACACGCCCTCCGCCCAACCCATCCCCCTCGAGACTTTCGACCTCAAAGACGGACTCGTCTCCAGCGATCTCGGACAGACCAGTGTGGATGCTTTTGCGGCGGATTTTCAGGCGCTCCGTCATTTCGGGGAGAAAATAGGCAATGCCCTCGACTTCAATGCCCCTTGGATGGGAGCTCTCCAAGAATCAGGCTACAGCGTCGCCTACTCCACACCAGAAAAGTCGCTCGACACCACGCCTATAGGCAAAGGTGCGCGCGTCGGCCAGCGGGCGCTGCTCTTTGAAATGCTCAGCCACATCACCGATCCAGAAGCCTGACCCCACCTCGGAATTTTCATCACCCGCTGCCATGCCTGCCAGTATCACCCCTTCCCTCCGGTCAGCCGTTGAACGACTCAAGCACGGCGGATCTCTTTCCGGCGTCTGCTTTGGCTGGCGACGCCAAGTCCTGCTCAACCTCACCCCTTACCAGGACTTTCGTATCGATCGCTTGCTCGATGTTTTGCATGACGCCCGTGAGCATTTTCGCAATGGCGACCGTGAGGTGGACACCTTTTGGTTCGGATTCGACGGTGCTTTCCTGCTCAGCGTCACCCATGGCGAATGCACCCTCGCTCTGCTGCACACTCGTGCCCATGAAGTGGACTTTCTGAAAAAAGCCGCCCTCACTTTGCTGGACGACTGCCAATTGCTCATCGACTCCCTGCTCACCCCGGGAGAAGATGAAGTCTCAAGCACCGACACACAGCACCTCACAGAAGAAGGACTCACCGCACATGAGACCCATTTGATTCCAAGGAATGGCTAGGACCGCCACCGCCATCTGAAAGTTTGGTGCCTCTTGGAGCGATTCCAACTTCCTGTTTTTTCTGATCTCATGTCTAGCCCCGCCCCTCTCAGCCGCCGTCATTTCCTGCACTCCAGCTCAGCCACTCTGGCGGTTCCTTCCATCATCACCGCTGTCGGCACTGCCCGCGCCCAACAAAAGGCTGACTCCCAGGAAACACTGCGCATCGGTCTCGTCGGTTGCGGCGGCCGTGGCACCGGGGCAGCCGCACAGGCGCTCGGAGCAGACTACAATACTCGCTTGGTCGCTGTGGCCGATGTCTTTGCCCCACAAATCGATGGTGCCATCAGTTCCCTGTCTCAGAAATTTCCAGACCGCGTTTCCGTCGAGCCCGACAAGCGCTTCGTCGGCCTAGACGCCTATCAAAAACTGATCGCCTCAGGCGTCGATGTCGTTCTCCTCGCCTCACCTCCAGGCTTCCGCCCGGTCCACCTGCAAGCCGCCGTCGAAGCCGGCAAACACATCTTTTGTGAAAAGCCCATGGCCGTCGATGCCCTCGGTTACCACCTCGCCATGGCGGCCGTGGACAAAGCCAAAGAGAAGAAGCTGAACCTCGTCGCCGGTTTCTGCTGGCGCTACAGCACTTCCCGCCTCGAGGCCTTTCAACGCCTGCGCGACGGTGACATTGGCGAAATACGTGGCATGTTCTCCACCTACTTTGCCGGCCCTGTCAAACCCATGGCCGACGTAGCTGCCCGCACACCCGGCATGAGTGACGTCGAGTGGCAACTGCGCAACTGGTATAACTTCTCCTGGGCCTGTGGTGACAGCATCGTCGAACAAGCCGTGCACTCCGTGGATAAAATCTGCTGGGCTATGGGCGATACCCCACCGGAGGCCTGCATTGCCACCGGTGGACGCCAGATTCCCTCCCTCGGCGGCAATATTTTCGACCACTTCCACGCCTCCTACGACTGGGGCAAAGGCCTCGTCTGCCACCTCGGCTCCCGCCAGATCAAAGGCTGCCACAATGAAGTGATCGACCTCATCCACGGCGACAAAGGCACCCTCACGATTGGCAAAGGCAGCGCTCCTTTCATCGACGGCGCCAAACGCTGGCGCTGGCGTGGCGAGGAAAAAAACATGTACGACCTTGAGCACGAGGCCCTCTTCACCGCCATTCGCGAGGGCAAAGTCATCAATGACGGCCCACGGATGATGCACTCCACTCTCGTCGGCATCCTCGGCCGTGAAGCCGCCTACACCGGCCAGCGCATCACATGGCAGCAGATGTTGGACTCCAAACAGGATCTAGCCCCTGACACCCTCGCCTGGGGAGACGCATTCACCCCCTCCCCCCTGCCCCAGCCAGGCGTCACCCCTTTCATTTGAGTCGCATCATCCACTGGACGCGCGGTCTCTTTTAGGCCTTGTATCCGGGTGCCCATTCGCCCAGAAGACCTGCCTCTCGGACCCGGCGTGAAGCTGCTCAAGCATCACGCCTCAGGGATCGTTGCCTTGGATAAACCCATCAGCATTCTGTCCCACCCCAACGGTCCCGAAGACGAACCCCGCTCCCTGCTCACCGCCCCCTACGACGAGCACCGCGAGTGCTACCTTTTGAGCGGTGGCGGCGAGGCCCACTTGATCCATCGCCTCGACTCACCCACCTCAGGCGTCATCCTCATCGCCACCGATGCCACTCTGGCCGCCGAGCTCCGCCGCCGCTTTCTGACTCACGCTGTCGAAAAAACCTACCTCGCCCTCGTCTTTGGCGTCCCCCGCCGCCGTCAGGAATGCTGGCAAGACCAGCTTCAAATCAAACGCGAAGGCAGCCAGCTTCGGACACAAACCGGCCGCACCGGCGACCCCGCCGCCTGTGACATGCATCAACTCCAGATCATCACAG
>JBIIUD010000058.1:0-8779 GCA_044340175.1 Verrucomicrobiaceae bacterium | reverse complement strand
GTCAAACAGAAGCCGCAACCTGGACAGGTGGCGGAAGTTTCCTCAAGACTGTGTTCGCAAACAGGGCAGAGCACAGGGTCAAGACTAGCGGTGATAAGTGAAATGCCAACAACGATTCTGGATTCTGTGAATGGGGCGGTATTGCATTTGCAATGAATGCGGCTAGGATCGGGGCAAATGAAACAAGGAACTTTGGGATGTCTTTTGGCTTTGGTGCTGGGCGCACTGGTGGTGAGCCTGCTGGTGAACCTGCTGCAATTTTCTTCTGGGATCGGCAGTGCGGCGGGTGTTGCGGCCATGGGCGGGCCAGCACGCAAGAAGGCCAAACTGTCAGAGGTACTCCAGGAATCAGGGGCTTCAGATCAAAAGATTGTGCAAATTGATCTCGATGGCGTCATCAGCTCAATGGGGAGCGAAGGGCTTCTTGGCATGACGCTTTCTTCGGTAGAATCGATTCGGGAGCAACTCGAACAAGCGGGTGGTGACGACCGGGTGAAAGCGGTTGTGCTGCGCATTAACTCACCGGGGGGTGAAGTGACCGCCTCTGACACGCTTTATGCCGCTGTTAAAAAGCTGGCGGCAAAGAAGCCGGTGGTGGTTTACATGGACTCCATGGCTGCCTCAGGTGGTTACTACATCGCCTGTGGGGCAACGAAGGTGGTGGCGAATGAAACGACGCTGACGGGGAGCATCGGAGTCATTATCGACACGATCAACTATAGCGCGCTGTTTGAAAAGGTGGGGCTGCAGGCAAATACCTTTGTGAGCGGTGCCTTCAAAGACTCCCTGAGTGGTGCGAGGCCGATGCGCGAGGAGGAGCGTGAGTATGTGCAGAATCTTGTCGCGCAGATGTATGAAAGGTTTCTGGGGATCGTGTCTGAAGCACGCGGGCTTTCGAAGGAAGCGCTCAGGACGGGGGTGGCAGATGGCCGGGTGGTCACCGGGAAGCAGGCGCTCGAGGCCAAATTGGTGGACAAGCTGGGGTATCTTGAGGACGCGCGCAGTCTAGCGAAGGAATTGAGCAAAGCGGACGATGCCGCAGTGGTCAAATACCGGCGTGAGGCAGGATTCATGGAATTGTTTGGGGTGGCTTCAGCGGGCATGAGTCGTGCGCAGGAGCCAATCAAGGTGAGTCTCACGGCCGAAATGATGCCTTCTCTCCAGCCTGGAATGCCCTATTATTTGGCACCCATGGTGATTCCATCTCGGTAAGGTGACCCGTTGAGTCGACAGTCAGTTTCTGGGGCTTGTCATTACTTATTATGGTTGATCCGACAATGACAAGTGTGTTGGCCGACGTGGCGGCGTGGGTCATCGTGGCGCTAGTGCTTGGTGCGGGGGCCTATCAGGCCCGCCATTCTCTTTGGCCGATGATCAAATGGAATCAGAGGGGCCGGGTGCCGTGTGATGAGTATCGGGAGGCGGATGCGGTCGTGGTGATGGCGTTGGCCTGGCTAATGTGGATGGGACTGCGGGCGATCGTGAAGACCGAGAAGTCGGTGACGACAGCCGAAGCGGCACTCAAAACGGCGGCGGAAGCGACGGTGCAGGGACCTGGGGCCATGGAGATGCTGGCAAATGTGGTCTTCCTTTTGATGGTCTGTGTGGCGTTGTTGTTCTATCTGCGGCAGATACGTGGGCTTGATCCTGTGGCGCTTTTTGGAATTCGGCGTTTGGGTTTTGGCCGGGCTTTGGGGTGGGCGGTTCTCGTGTTGTTGCCGCTGTTGGCGGTCGTTTCCGTCTGCAATTGGGTGACTTTGGAATGGCTGAAGCAGTTTTGGCCTGATTTGGCTCCGCAAGATTCGGTGAAGATCTTCCTGGAAAGTGGTCATTGGGGCACTCGGCTGATCATGGCGGGAGCGGCGGTCGTCGTGGCACCCCTGGTCGAGGAGACGGTGTTTCGTGGTTTTGTCTATGGGGTGCTGAAACGCTTTGCGGAACCGTTCTTTGCCGCAATCATTTCGTCAGCACTGTTTGCGCTCGCGCATTTTCATTTGGGGAGTGCGGTGCCATTGTTTGTTCTGGCACTTGGATTTACTGGTGCTTACGAGCGCACTGGTTCGCTGATGGTTCCCATGTTGATGCACGCGCTTTTCAATGGAATCTCACTGGTGGCGCTGCTCGTGATGGGAGGTTCATCATGAGCAGGCGGATTCAGGATCTAGGGGAAGATGCTTTGGTGCGGCGGTTGGTGATCAACGCGCCACTTGGAGACGAAGTGGTGGCGGGTCCGGGCGATGATTGCGCCGTGGTCAAGCGCATCAAGAAGGGCGAATGGCAGCTGCTGAAAACCGACGCGATGGTCGAGGGGGTGCATTTTGAATCGGGAAGTCCTGCAAAGTTAGTGGGAAGGAAGGCCTTGGCGCGCGTGCTCAGTGACATAGCAGCGATGGGGGGGCGGCCCGGGCAGGCGTTGGTGACGCTCATTATGCCATCGGATACGCCACTGGCTTGGGTGGATGGCGTTTATGCTGGTCTGTATGCCATGGCGCGACGGTTTGGGGTGAGTGTGGTGGGCGGAGAGACCACACGAGGCACTCAACGGATTCTATCCGTCACGCTGACGGGGACCGTCAAAACAGGGAAGTGGGCGGCGCGTGGGGGCGGCAAGAAGGGAGATGTGGTGCTGGTTACCGGAAAACTCGGGGGGTCTTTGGGGGGCAGGCACTTCCGCTTTGAGCCGCGTTTGGAACAGGGGCAGTGGCTTGTGCAGCATTTTCCCATTCACGCAATGATGGACATCAGCGATGGATTAGCCAAGGATCTGCCCAGAATGGCGGAGGCAGCGGGATTGGGCTTTCAGGTGGAGCTGGAGCGGCTGCCAAAGCATTCAGGGTGCTCTGTCGCAGCGGCTTGGGGAGACGGTGAGGACTATGAGTTGTTGTTTGCCCTTCCACCGACCCACCTGAAGAAACTGAAGCGGAAGTGGGAGCAGCAGTTCCCCAAGGTGCTCTTGACTCCGATCGGACAATTGGTGGAAAAGGGGGCGGCTATCCAGGGGCCAGAGGGTGGCTGGGATCCTTTTGTCGTGGCCTGAGTCTCAGATGGTCTGATTTCTGTGCGTCATCGGCAGTGCCGTCTGATAAAGGCGAGTCTGCAATTCATCGAACATTTTTCGGACATGCGGATAGCGCGTGCGGTCTTTGATCAGATTCAGGCTGCTATGAAAACAGCCCCACTTGATGACCTCAATGTTCACATGACGAACGCCCCAGTCGTTCATCGCGGTTCGTGAGGGTTTGTAAAGATCGATGGTGTCCGTGCCGACGAGAGCGCTGCCATAGTCATCCACTTGATAAAGCACATTCGGTTGGCCAGTGATTCGGAAAAGGGTGCCAAGAGGGTAACGTGACCAGTCGGCAGCGGCGCTGCGGATGTTCCCAAAGCGAAGAGGCTTACCGACGGCACTGAGATTGCCATAGACGATGTGGTCAGCTTCGTCGTGCGTGTAAGCCGTGGTGCGGACACTCTGGTAGTTGACCGGGCCGCGCATGCTTGGGACGTCAGTTTTGGAGTGAACCGCTGCTAGAGTTCTCGGCTGGGCCAAAGGTGGGCGGACGGGATCCACAAACACGTAATAACTCTTCAGTCGCTCCGGTTCGAAAGGGGCTTTTGCTTCCAGCGCTGGGCGAACCTCATACCGCACCCCTTCTTTCAGGTCAGTGGTTTTGGCAGCGAAAGGTCGCAGTGGGCCTGGTGGTAGGCTACAGGACGACAGTGTCGCGAGACAAAAATAGAGGAAGGCGTATCGAAGGAGGTGGTGCATGGAAAAATCGGATTATTGAAATTATAGCATTACAGATAATTTAATCAATACTATTTTTATTGTTAATATTGTTTGTATAAATCGTGTGTGGCTACGAATTCCTTATTCCAGAATGGGTTGAGTTAACCCGCGTGGTCGAGTTGAATGCTGTGGCACCTGCCGAAAGCGGATTCTTTGGCGCGTATTTTTTGGCTGTTGGCAAAGGGCTTTGGAGTAAAGCTGGCTGGGATGAGCTTTTTGTGCTTGCCCAAGCCACGCAGGGCGCTACTTTACTGCTTTCCTTTCCCGGGCAAGAGCCACATCCCGTCGCTTTTGAGAGAGTGGGTTTTTTACCCGCTCTCTCTTTGTCTTGGGGTGGTCCCGATTTATGATTAGCGAACTTAAAGCACTTTTCGATTACTACGAAAAAGAGAAAGGCATTGACCGGTTAAAGATGGTCGAGGCCCTCTCTCAGGCCCTGCTTGCTGCTTCCAAAAAGAGCATTGGCCCGGCGCGTGAATTGCGCATCGACATCGATCCTGATAAAGGCACCATCAAAGCTTGGGCAAAGCTGCTCGCTGTTGAGCAGGTGTCGAATCCGTTTGAGGAAATTGCCATCGGCACGGCCAAGCGCCTGAAGAAGGATGCTGTATTAGGAGATGAGATTGAGTTGGAGGTAACTCCGAAAAACATGGGACGTATTGCGGCGCAAACGGCCAAGCAGACCATGTTGCAGCGGCTGCGGATGGCAGAGAAGGAAAATCTCTATGACGAGTTCAAGGACCGCACCGGCGATGTGGTGAACGGTGTCGTCCGCCGATTCGACAAAAACGACGTGATCGTTGACCTGGGTAAGTTTGAAGGCGTGATGACATCGAAAGAACGCGTCTCCACCGAGGACTACAATACGGGTGACCGGATGCGCTTTTACGTTAAGGCCGTGGAAAAAGACAGTTCTCGTGGCCCTGAGATCGTATTGTCCCGCGCGCATCCGAATTTCGTACGCCGCTTGTTTGAATTCGAAGTCAGTGAGATCGCTGACCGGACGGTTGAAATCGCCAGCATTGCCCGTGAAGCTGGCTACCGAACCAAGGTGGCCGTGAACAGCGCGGATGACAAAGTTGATCCTGTGGGCGCTTGCGTTGGATTGCGTGGAGCGCGCGTGAAGAACATTGTTCGAGAGCTCAACAACGAGAAGGTGGACATCATTCGTTTCAAGTCCGACCCTGCTGAGTTCATCCGGGAAGCGTTACGCCCGATCAAGGTGATAACGATACAGGTGGACAAGGCCAAGAATGAGGCGCGTTTGACGGTGAGTGAAGAGGATTTGTCGAAGGCCATTGGGCGGCGCGGACAAAATGCTCGGCTGACCTCAAGGCTTGTCGGCATGGACTTGATCATTGAGAAGGACGAGCATGCGGCGGAAGTGTTTGAAGGGCAGATGGGTAGCGCGGTTCATGCGCTGGCTGAGATCCTTGCCATCGACGAAGAAACCGCACGCACCCTGACGGGCGCTGGGCTTGTCGATATTCGCGTTTTTGATGATGTGTCCGCAGAGGACATCGCAGAAATCATCGGCGGTGACATGGAGCTTGCCGCCCACATCATCGAACGTGCCAAGGCCCACGTCAGTTAAGGCTAAGATTTGCCCATTTGCGGCGTCTTAATCACCCTGCTTTTTCATCTCAGTACTCTGCTCTCAACGAAATCATCCACCATCCTCACAGTTGACCCGTCACTTGTCGATCCCCTCTATCATGCCAAACCGACCCTCTTCCTCCAAGTCCAGCAAACCATCCAAGAGCGGGGCGGACGCTGATCCTGCCGCTCAGGAGGACTTGGCGGGCCAGTCTAAGGCTGGCAAAAATGCCGGTGGTAAGGAGGTGCTTTCTTTGATCGATGAAAGCAAGCCTGCGCCGAAGAAGCGGGGTGAGGTATCCAAGACGGGTTCCGCACTGCCAAGGATTGGCGGCAAGCCTACGCCCAAGCCTGCTGAACCAGCAGGTCCGGCGGAAGAGCCCAAAAAGACCGTGGAGGATGCAAAGAAGGAAGCCCTCAACCTTTTTGACGAGCAAGAGAAGCCGAAGGTGAAGCGGCGTCCGGTGCCCGAAGTGGGCAAAGAAACGTCGGTATCAGCATTGCCACCGATCTCTCTGTTGAGAGAGCCTGAGGTGTCTGCGGCTCCTATGACGCCGGTGGTCGTTGCCCCCGTGGTGGTGGAAGAGGCCGCGCCTGAATTCGAGATCAACGAGGCTGGCGAGAAAATCATTCATCTGAAGCCGCCGATCATTGTCAAGGAGTTGGCTGATCGGATGGGACTGAAGCCGTTCAAGGTCATTTCTGACCTGATTGGTTTCAAGGTGTTCGTCGCTAACGCGGACAAGCACATCGAGATCGATGTGGCGGAAAAGATTTGTGAAAAGCACGGCTTCAAATTGGAGCGCGAGAAGCGGGAGAAGGGGGGCGGTGTTCACAAGGTGGAAGAGATCATCAGTGAACCGGTGCCGCAGCCACCTGAAGAGGTCGAGGAAGAAAAACTCGAGCTGCGGGCTCCTATCATCACCTTCATGGGGCACGTCGATCACGGCAAGACCTCACTTCTGGATGCGATTCGGAAAGCGCGTGTGGCCTCTGGTGAGGCGGGCGGGATCACCCAGCACATCGGTGCTTACAGCATCGAACACAACGGTCGTCCGATCACATTCATCGATACCCCGGGTCACGCCGCCTTTTCTGAAATGCGTGCTCGAGGTGCGAATGTCACAGACATTGTCATTCTGGTCGTGGCGGCCGATGACGGCATCATGCCCCAGACTCGGGAGGCGTTGAGCCACGCCAAAGCGGCTAAAGTCACCATCATGGTGGCCATCAACAAAGTGGATTTGCCTGGGGCCGACGTGATGCGTGTGAAAGGCCAACTGCAAGAGGTTGGTCTGATGCCGGTGGATTGGGGTGGTGAGACAGAGTGTCTTGAGGTCTCAGCGACGAAGGGCCTTGGCATTGATGATTTGTTGGAAACGATGGCGATCCAGTCGGAAGTGCTTGAGCTCAAGGCGGATCCCAAAGCGCCTGCGCGTGCCACGGTGATTGAGTCCTCAATGGTTCCAGGGAAAGGGCCGGTGGCTTCGGTGATCGTCCGGCAGGGCTCCTTGAAAGTGGGGCAGTCTTTCATTTGCGGCCCGCACTGGGGCAAGATCAAAGCGCTTCAAAATGAAACCGGAAGCAACATCAAGATCGTCAAACCTGGGATGCCGGCTGAAGTGATCGGTTTCAGTTCCATGCCCAACGTGGGTGACGAAGTGGTGATCATGGATAATGAGCGCGATGTGAAGCGACTCAGTGAAGAGCGGCAAGAAGAGCTGCGCACGAAGAAGCTCTCAGCGCCGCGTCGTTCTACCTTGGAAAGCCTCTTTGCCAACATTGAGGAAGGCAACAAGAAGACGCTCAAATTGGTCATCAAAGCAGATGTTCAGGGCTCAGTGGAAGCCATCAAGAAGTGTCTGAATGACATTCCGAATGACAAGGTCAACGTGGATATTCTTCACGCTGAGGCTGGTCCAGTGAATGAATCTGACGTGCTGCTCTCCAGTGCTTCGGACGCCGTTGTCATCGGCTTCAACGTGAAGCTAGAAAACAAGGCGTTGGCGGTGGCTAGACGTGAGGGAGTGCAGGTGAAGCTGTTCTCGATCATTTACGAATTGATTGACCAAGTGAAAGCGGCCATGAAGGGTCTGCTGGACCCGATCACGCGCGAAAACGTGCTCGGCCATGCCAAGGTTAAGCAGGTCTTCAAAGTGACTCGCGGCCGGGTGGCGGGTTGTCAGGTCATGGATGGCAAGATCGACCGCAAACAGCGCGCTCGGGTGCTGCGTGGTGGTCAGTCTGTTTACGACGGTGGCATCGAGACTTTGAAGCGGTTCCAGGACGAGGTGCCAGAGGTCAAAAACGGCCTCGAGTGCGGTATCAAACTGGGCAATTTCAGCGATTACGAGGAAGGCGATGTCATCGAGTGCTACGGGCTCGAAAAAATCGAACAGAACCTGTGATCGTTCACGAATCTGGGGACGACGGCAGCCAATGGCTGGTGTTTGTTCCTCGGTTCTTAGCGTAACCCAACGTAGAATCACTGATTTCCATGACGCATCGTTTGACACGGGTGAAGGAGCTAATTCGGCGTGAGCTGAGCATGATCCTGGAGAAGGACTATGAATTCGGTGGGCGACTGGTGACCATTCATGATGGGGACCTGACCTCCGACTTGAAGCAGTGTTTCGTTTTCCTGGGGGTGTTGGGCAAAGAGGGTGGGGATGAGATGGTGCTCAAGAAATTGAATGCCTATAGGCCCCAGATTCAGCGCTCCCTCTACAAGCGGGTGATCCTGAGAAACTCGCCCCAACTGCTTTTCCGAGTGGACCATTCCATCGAACGAGGGGTGCGTGTTCTCAATTTGATCGAATCCCTGCCGGAACCGCTTCCAGATGAGGAGCAAGAGCCTGAGATGGGCCAGGAGGTGGAGGGTAAAGACCCAACCTGATGGTCACACCCCAACATTCTCTTGGTGCACTGGCGGAACGCTTGCGTCGGGCCAAAAAAATCGTGGTTGTCGCGCATGTTAGGCCGGATGGCGACGCTGTGGGGTCGATCCTGGGGCTCGCGCTCAGCCTGCGGGAGCTCGGCAAAACGGTGATCCCACTGTTGGAGGATCCGGTGCCGGAGAATTTAGCCTTTTTGCCGCACTCTGATGAAGTGGTCAGGCCAACAGAAGCCCTTTCGGCGGATTTGGTGGTGGCTCTGGACACGGCCAATCAAGAGCGGGTGGGCAAGCGATGCTTGGAGGTTTTGGCGGGTGTGCCGGAGTGGATCAATATGGATCACCACGGCACCAATCCAGGGTATGGCACTCTCAATCATGTGGATTCAAGCGTGCCGGCGACGGGTCAGTTGGTCTATGAACTGCTGCAAGAGGGCGGCTTTCCCATGACAGATGCGGTGCGCCAAAATCTTTACGTGGCGATCTCTACCGACACGGGTTCT
>JBIIUD010000057.1:0-8834 GCA_044340175.1 Verrucomicrobiaceae bacterium | reverse complement strand
CACACCGCCAAAGAAGGTTTCCGCACCTATGACCTGCTGCATGTTTCCTCTGCACTGGTGCTGGGCTGCGACACGTTTTGGAGCTTTGACGCGAAGGCGAAAAAGCTGGCGGCCTTGGAAGGGTTGTTGGTGAATTAAACGGATCACGATCAAAAGCGGAGAAGAAACTCATTCGTGCCAAAGAGGGCGCGGGCCAACTCGGTCCATGCCTGGGTTTCGCCAGCGACTTTGGAGGCTTGCAGAAAGGCGAGTGCGTCTTCACGCTCGGCGGCAGTGATGGGGCGATTCAGGACACGCAGCCAAAGCCGCGCAAGGCGGGCCGGATCGTCTTCTTGGATGGCGAGCAGTGTCTTCGCGAGATCTTCGCCACGCTCGCGGATGAGATCGGCATTGAGCAGGTAAAGCGACTGGGTGGGCACGGTGGTCTCGTTGCGCTTGCTGGTGAACTGCGCGGGCTGCGGGAAGTCGAACACATCGCGCAGCCGCGCCGTGCCGGGCTGCGTGCCGGTGCGCACCACGGGCAGATACAGCGTGCGCTCCACCGCCTGGGACTCACGCTCTTTTTTGAGGCTGAACTGCGGGTGACCGTCCTGCTTCTCCTTCAACGGCAGGCCGGTCATGTTCTCCGGAAACTCCAACGGCAGTCCTGGACCTCCGACCGGCGCGGCAAGGCGACCGCTCGCCACCAGCATCGCATCGCGGATGGACTCGGCATCGAGCCGCTGGCGATTCATGCGGGTGAGCAGCTTATTTTCGGGATCCTTTCCTTCCACAGATTGGGATTCATTTGATTCTAAATCTGTGGGCCTCCCTGAATCTGTGGGAGAACCATCACTGGAAAGTCGGTAGGTGCGGCTGAGCGCCAGCATGCGGATGAGTTTCTTCTGCGACCAACCTTCCTTCATGAAGCGATGCGCGAGATGATCGAGCAGCTCGGGATGGCTCGGCGTATCGCCGCGCGTGCCAAAATAATCCACGCTGCGCACCAACCCCTCGCCGAAGAGCTTCTGCCAGACGCGGTTTACCGCAATGCGGGCCGTGAGCGGGTGGCGAGCATCCGCGATCCAATCGGCGAGTTGAAGGCGACCGCTCTGTCCGGCGGGAATCTTCGGCTGCGGACCCCACATCGCCACCCGCACAAGACCACGCGGGATGGTGTCGCCCAGCGTATACGGATTGCCTCGGATGGTCACGCGCATGTCGGCGGGCTTTTCCGCGTCCTGCACCGCGATGGCCTGCGGTTTGCCAGGATGAAAATACTCACCGTGACCGATGCGGAGTTCGAGAGCGGTGATTTCCTTTTTCAACTCGTCGAGGCGCTTTTTGCCTGCCGCATCCGGTTTGTCACCAAGCGCTTTCGACTCGGCCTCCAGCTTCTGTTTTTCGTTTCGCCAGTCCGCCAGCTTTTGCTCGTGATTGCGGGCGACTTCCTGGTCCCCTTCCAGCTCCGGCAAAGGCACGCGTTGGATATTGCTCCAGATGCCATGGCGGGTTTTGAACGTCGTCTTCGTGCTGCGGAACATGCCCGCGAGCGCGTAGTAGTCCTGCTGGCCGATGGCATCAAACTTGTGGTCGTGGCACCGCACGCAGCCCAGCGTCATGCCGAGGAAGGCGGTGCCCACCTTGCTGACCTGACTGTCCACGAAGTCGTGCTCCATCTTGAGCTTGTCGATGGCATTGATGTCCACATCGCCCAGCACGATGAAACCGGTCGCGATGAGGTTTTCACGACGCTCCTGCGGCGAGGCGGCAGGCAGCAGATCGCCCGCGAGCTGCTCACGGATGAAGCGGTCGAAGGGTTTGTCCTGATGGAAGGACTCCACGAGGTAATCGCGATACCGCCACGCATGTTCCGCAAAGATTTTGCCCTCCGTGCCGATCTGCTCCGCATAGCCCACGAGGTCCAGCCAATGCCGCGCCCAGCGTTCGCCATAGGCCTTGGATGAGAGCAGACGATCCACGACGCGCTCGTGCGCTTTTGTCGAGTGGTCCGCAACGAAGTCGGCGATCTCAGCTTCGGTCGGCGGCAGGCCGGTGAGATCAAAGGTCACGCGCCGCAACCAAGCATGCGCCTCGGCCGACGGTCCCGGTTGAAGGCCCGCTGTCTCCTGCTTGGCAAGAATGAAGGCGTCCACGTCATTCAGCGGCCAGGCTTGATCATGCACGGCGGGTGGTGCGGTATCCCGCACTGGTTGATAGGACCAATGCTTCCGCCCCTCCTCCACATCCACGCCGGTCTTCTTCACCGCTTTCGCCTCTGCCACCGTCTCGCGTGGATCGGGCGCACCGCGCTTCACCCATTCCTCCAGCACGGCGATCTCGCTTTCCGGCAGTTTCGCCTTCGGCGGCATCTCCATGTCCGGGTTTGTGTAGCGCACCGCCTCGATGAGACGGCTCTTTTCCGGCGACCCCGGCACCAGCGCCGGACCACTATCCCCACCCGCCTGCCAGCCTGAGCGCGAGTCGAGCACCAGCCCGCCCTTGATCTTGCCAGCGTGCGAATGGCATTCGTAGCAACGCTGCTTGAGCAATGGCTCCACACGCTCGCGGAAAAAAGCATCTCCCTCCGCCGCAGAGGCGGCGAGTGGGATCAAAAACAGGGCGGTGAGTTTCATTCGGGATTCGGAAAGGCTTGGCGCGATCGACGACGGCGAAAGCACCCTTGAAATACAGCGCCACCAGCCTTCTTCTTCATGAGTTTGCGAGACTATTTTCCTAATGGCCGTTACTCTCAGAGCAATGAAACCCAAACGCAGTGCCAAGCCCTCCGATGATCGCCGCTACTTCAAGGAAGTGCGGTTCCGCCAGATCCGCGCCCTGTTTGAAATCGCCAGGCACGGCACCTTCGCCGCCGCGTCGCGGAGTCTCGGCATGGCCACGCCCTCCGTGTGGCGGCAGGTGCGGGCGCTGGAGGACGACTACGGTGTGCAACTCGTCACCGCCAAAGGCCATGACGTGCGCCTCACCGACGACGGCGAGCGGCTGCTGGACCTCGCCGCGCCGCTGGTGGAGGGCTTTGACTCGCTGAAGAAGGCCTTTCACGATCAGCACGGCAAAGCCGAGCGACATCTCCGCATGGCCGCGCCCGCCACCGTGCTCAACAGCTCCCTGCGCCATGTCATCGCCCGCTATCGTGAGTCTCATCCTCAGGTGCGCCTCTCGCTCATCGACGCACCATCGCGCATCGCGTGGCAACTCCTGGAGGCGGAAAAAGCCGACCTCGCCATCGTCGGCACGCCGCAGGGCGTGACGCTGCCCACACGCTTCGAGGCCACACCGCTCGTGCGCTATCCCTTCGAGGTCGTGTGCCTTGCCAGCCATCCCTTTGCCCAGATCAAAGCCCCCAAGCTGCGCGACATCGTCAAGCAACCGCTCATCCTCGCCGGGGAGGATTCCAGTTCCCGCATGCAGTTTGATCACCTCGTGGCGAAGGCCGGCCTGAGCGCCGAGGTGAACGTCATCATGACGGCGGGCAACGTCACCTCCATCCTCAACTACGTGGCGCTCGGCATGGGCGTGGCCATTCTCACCCGACCCGCAAGTGAAGCCCTGCCAGTGCCCACCGATGTGAAAGCCCGCTTCATCCACCGCGATGTCTCCAGCTTCCTCGGCCACGACCAAGTCGCCCTCCTCCACCCCAAAGGCCGCCACGAACTCGCTCACGTCCGCGCCTTTCGCGAGATGGTGATGAAGGGCCTGAAGGCTGAGGCGTGAGTATGGTATCAAAGAGAATTGCTTCTGAAGCCTCCGTCGGAAGGCAAGCCACTCATTTCATCACGCCAGCACTTGCTTCACCACATGCCCATGCACATCCGTGAGGCGGCGGTCCACGCCGTTGGTGCGGACGGTAAGTTTCTCGTGATCGATGCCGAGCAGGTGCAGGATGGTGGCGTGCATGTCGTAGCCGGTGGTGATGTCATTCGCGGCTTGGTAGCCGATGTCATCGCTGATGCCGTGGGTGACACCGCCTTTGATGCCCGCCCCCCAGAGCCAGCTCACGAAGCTGCCGCAGTTGTGATCGCGACCGAGCGAGCCCTGGGAGAAGGGCGTGCGGCCGAACTCAGTGGTCCAGACAACGAGGGTGTCCTCGGCGAGGCCGCGTTGACGCAGATCCTGAAGCAGGGCGGCGATGGGCCGGTCCACGCTCGCGGCCATCGGTGGGAGTTGTTTGGGGATGTCGCCGTGGTTGTCCCAGTTGTTCACCGCACCCTCCGGGCCGCTCCAGACCTGAACGAAGCGTACGCCACGCTCGATAAGCCGTGTGGCGAGCAGGCAGCGCCTGCCGAAGTCGGCGGTGGCTTTGTCGGTGCTGTCGAGGCAGTAGGCTTTGCGGGCGGATTCAGGTTCGCGCATCACGTCGAAGGCCTCGGGGGCGCTGAGCTGCATCTTCGCGGCGAGCTCGTAGCCAGCCACGCGGGCGGCGAGGCGTGAATCGCCGGGATGCTGCGCGGTGTGGGCGCGATTCATTTGATTGAGGAGCGCGAGTCCATCGGCATCGGCGCCGCGTGTGGCGAAGGCAAACTTGTCGGAAGCAAACAGGTCGGCGATAGGCTGCGGGCTGTCGGCCTTGATAACGGTGCCCTGATGCACAGCGGGCAGGAAGCCAGAGGTGAAGCAACCGCGGCCGTTGTAAGGCAGTCCACGGGCATCAGGCAGCACGATGAAGCCGGGCAGGTTGTCGCTGAGGCTGCCGAGCGCATACAAGATCCACGCGCCCATGCACGGGAAGCCAGGCAGGAGGAAGCCGTTGTTGAGCAAGTAGGCGTTCTGACCATGGACATTCGAGCGACCGGTCATCGCCTGCAAAAAAGCCATCTCATCGACGAGCTTCGCCTGCTCGGGAAAGAGGCTGCTGACCCACTTTCCACATTGTCCATGCTGCTTGAACTCGAAGGGGCTTTTCATCAGCGCTCCCTGCATCCCGGTTGCGCCTTCGATCTTGGTTTTGGAGCCGAGTTTCTGTCCATCGAGCTTCGTGAGCGCGGGTTTGTAGTCCCAGGTGTCCATGGGACTCACGCCGCCATTCATGAAGAGCTGGATGACGCGTTTCACCTTCGCGCGGTGATGCACTCCGCTGTTCAGCTCCGGCTTCGACAAGGTGGAACCCACCGCATCGCGTGTGAGCATCTGCGACAACGCCAGACCTGCGAAGCCGCCACCGAGGCTGTTGAGAAAATCACGTCGGAGGATGGGATGAGGAGTGGTCATGGCATGATGGAGTCTGTGTTCACGCGCTCTCCAAACCAGGAATCCCGCTGCCGTTGCTGCTGCCGAACTTGTCCACCTCCACGCCCATTCGCTGGGCGATCTGCACCCAGAGATTGCAAAGCGGCGGCGGATTCTTTGGGTCGTGGGCGATGTGTTGGCCGTGTTTGAAACCACCGCCTGCGATGAGGATGGGGAGGTTCGTGGCGTCGTGGCTGGAGGCGTTGCCCATGCCAGCGCCGAGCACGCAGGTGGCGTGGTCGAGCAGGCGTGCACCGCTTTGGTCAGGCTGCTTCATTTGACCGAGGAAGCGGCCCCATTCTTTGAAGAGATCGCGCTCTAGCAGGGCGAGTTTTTCGATCTTGTTCGGGTCTTGGCCGTGGTGGCTGAGGTCGTGATAGGCGTAGGACTCGGCGGGCTTTGAGGGTGTCTTGGTGGTGCCGATGAAGTAGAGCGTGATGATGCGGGTGAGATCCGTCTGAAAGGCGAGCCGAGAGAGATCGAGCATAAGGCCGAAGATCTTCGTTTTTTCCTCAAGCGAGGGGTCTTTGATCACGGGCACACCTGGATTGGGCTTGGGCTGTGTGGCAAAGGCTTCATTGGCCACCATGCGTTGTTCGAGTTCACGCACGCTGGTGAAGTATTGATCCAATTTCTCGCGATCTGCTGCTCCGAGGCCGTTTTGCATGCTGCGAGACTGTGTGGCGACTCGGTCGAGGATGCTCCGACCTTCCTGGATGCGTTGCACCTCGGCCTTCACCTCGGCGGGTGTGCCATTGATGAAGAGCTTCGCAAACATCTTTGCTGCACTGGCCTCCGCAGGCAGTGCCACCCCACTACGGCTGTAGCTGAAGCTGGAACCCGTGCCGGGCGAAAGCGCGAGCGAGGCATAGCGTGTCTGGCTGCCGATCTTTTCGGCGATGAGCTGATCCAACGAGATGCTGTTGCGGAAGCTCGGTGAGCTGGGGTGAGGTGCGCCGGTGAGGAAGGATTTGTCGGAGTTATGACCGTCACGCACATCCGGGTGATTGAGGCCAGAGATGACGCTGAACTCACGACGATGCTCCTTAATGAGATCGAGATAAGCAGAAGGCTTGTAGTCTGCTCCAGCTTCTTTGGGGAAGAAGTTCGGGCCGTGGTAGCTGAAGTAATTGCCCACGCAGAGGAATCGTTTGGGAGCTTTAACTTCAGCCGCCAATGCCGCCTGCATGGCCTCCAGCCAGGGAAGTGCCATAGTGATGCCAGCTCCGCGCAAAAGAGCACGCCGTGAGAGATGTTTGCGGGTGGTGATGGTCATGGAAGCGGAGATAGGGAGATGGGGAGACAATCAGACTGGGAGACTGGGAGATGTCTCATTGTCTGACAATCTTCGTCAGTGTCCATTTTTGTGGGTTGTTTTGCATGTTCACTAGCATGGCGATGAGTTGATCATATTCGGCGTAGAGGGTGCGGGAGGCTTCGCGGTCGAGGTATTGGCATTCGACGGCGAATTGCAGCCAGGTTTGGGTTTCAGCGGCTTCACCTTCGGCATCATTGAGCTTGCTCACAAAGGAGGCTGGATAGCGCCGCTTGCGCCAGGCTTCGGTGATGTTTGCTGCGACAGATCGAGAGGAGCGCCGCACTTGATCGGTCAGCGAATACTTCTCATCGGCTGGAAATGTCTTACTCCGCTTGAACACATCCATCGCTGCCGCAAAAGTCCGCTGATAGACCTCCAAGTCCGTGTGTCGCACGATCTTCGTCTTCCGTTCATTCGAGTGTTCTGTTTGTTTCATAGCCTCAAAGTCTGATTGTCTCCCCATCTCATTGTCTGATTGTCTCATTGTCCGCTATTTCCTTAAAAACAGCCGAGATAAAATGATCTCATGGAGCAACGTGCGCACTCCGAAGTCCTTGGCGCGAGCTTGAGTAACGATGTGCTCGAGCGGCTCACGGTCGGCGAACTGGATGCGGCCGCCGGTGAGGTGGATGGTGAGTTTTTCGGCGAGGCAATGGGCGATCTGTTCGGGATGGGCGAGCAGCAGTTGTTTGAACTCATCGATGTCTTTGAAGCTGCGACCATCGGCGAGGGCGTAGCTGGGATCGACCTTTGGCCCGGCGATGTAGAGGCGCTGATCGGTGCCTGGATAGCTGACGAGCTTGTCTTTCGCGGACTCGGGCACGGCGCGGTAGGTGTCACGCCAACGTCCGGTGACGTCGAAGGACTCGAGGGCAAAGCCAGGTGGATCGAGCTGGGCGTGGCAGCCTGCGCAGGCGCTTTGATTGCGGTGTTTGTCGAGCTGTTCACGGATGGTCGTGGCACCACGGATGTCTGGCTCGATGGCGCTGACGTTCTTCGGCGGTGGATCAGGGGGTGTGCCAAGGATGCGGTCGAGGATGTAGGCACCACGCAGCACGGGTGAGGTGGTGGTGCCATTGGCGCTAACTTTCAAAACGGCTCCTTGAGTGATGAAGCCTCCGCGTCGTGAATGGGCAGGCAGGGCGACTTGCCGGATGTGCTCGCCTTTCACTCCCGGGACCCCGTAGTGCTCGGCAAGGCGTTCATTGAGCATGGCAAAGTCAGAGTGAACGATTTTTCTCACGCTGAGGTCTTTGTTGAGCAGTTCATCAAAAAAGGCGTGCGTTTCCTGCATCATGCAGGCTTGCAGATAGCCTTCAAACTCGGGGTAGAGCTTCGTATCGGGCTGCGTGAAGTCGATGTCGCGGAGATTCAGCCAACTGGCCAGAAACTGCTGCGTGAAGCGACGGCCTTTGGGGTCGGTGAGCAGGCGCTCGGTTTGTCTGCGCAGTTCAGCGGGTTCATGAAGTTTGTTTTCCGCGGCGAGGCGCAGCAGTTCAGCATCCGGCGTGCTGCTCCAGAGGCCGTAGCTGAGTCTTGCGGCCAAAGCGTGATCATTCAGCTCTCCAGGCTGCTCTTGGAGAAAAAGGAAGTGCGGTGAACAAAGGGCAAGCTTGTAGGCGGCACGAAGCGCTTCATCAAAGGCGCGGCCTTTGGTGAGTTCTTCACGAAACAGACTCAGATGCTCTTCGAGTTCAGCAGAGGTGATCGTGCGTCGAAAGGCCTTGGGTAAAAACGAGGATAGCAGGCGCTGCGCATCCGCTTCCGTGCCCTTGGTCAGTGGAACATCGCCATAGAGAAACGTGTGGCCGCGTGGTGGCCAGGTTTCGTGCAGAGGTCCTTCGATGTCCACCCACTGCACGGCGGTGGCGTAGCTCTGATTCATGGCGACTTCTCCTGGCAGCTCCGGCACGGCACGGAAAGGCATGATGAAAATGGTGCGACCATAGGGCATGCGTGCCTCCACGCTGAACTCACGATACTCACTCGGACTCGTCTCAAAATAGCCCAATGGATCGACCAGGCCGCTGTGATACTTCGTGGTGGTGCCGACCTTCACGATCACATGGCGTTCCGGCGACTTTTTATAGCCGCCGCGAGAATACAAGCTGTCGCGATCAATGATGGCCTTCACTCGAAAGGTGAAGCGATAGCGCTCTCCGGGCACAGGTGGATTCCACGCGACGAGTCCACCATGCGGCACACCTCCGCCCATCGAGCGGATGGCCAGTGTGCCATCCTCTGCGCGGGTCCAAACGATGCGCTGAAAGCCGGCACGCCAGTCTTTCCA
>JBIIUD010000056.1:0-8850 GCA_044340175.1 Verrucomicrobiaceae bacterium | reverse complement strand
TTGCATAGTCCAGTGAGGTCTCGGCTTTGGTGGGGTCTTCATGCCCGGTGAAGATGGTCAACTGGGACGCATGCGAACGATGCGTCACCGGGATGCCTGCATAAGCAGGCCCGGCAATGGCACTGGTGATGCCGGGGACGATTTCAAATCGCACCCCTGCCTCGGCCAGTTCTTGAGCCTCTTCAGCCCCACGACCAAACAGCACGGGATCTCCCCCCTTCAATCGCGTCACCGTTTTCCCCTCCTGGGTGAGTTTGACGATGAGCGCATTGATATCCTCCTGCTTCATCGCGTGGTCCCGCGCCTTTTTACCCACATAAATGCGTTGAGTGCCTGGCTTGGCATGGCGCAGCAGCTCAGGATTGCACAGGTAGTCATAGACCAGCACGTCAGCGGCCTCGATGCAGGCTTTGCCCTTGATCGTCAAAAGGCCCGGATCACCCGGACCCGAACCGACGAGGAAACAGATGCCTGAGGAAAGTCTGGATTTGCTGGAGGAAGAGCTGGAAGCCATGATGTAGGAACGAACGAACCGTCAACTTTGGCCGGTAAGCTTGCCCGCGCAAGGCCATATCCCAGTCATTCCCATTTCAACTCAGTGCCCACGGGCAGCAGGCGCAGCACACGAACCAGATCCCAATTGGTCAACCGGAACCCTCCCACACTCTCTTGCCGCGTCAGGTAGCCCGGGATGCTCGTGCCGTGCAGTCCATAAGGCAGTGGGTTTGGATCGTTGCCTTTGGCCAAGTTCACCCAGAATAGCCCCACCGGATTATTGGGTCCAGGCGCTAGGATAGCCCCTAAAGGCGGGGGCTTCAGAATGACCTCCGTGCTCGATAAGCCGACCTCCACCGCTTTCGGAGGCGTGGTCCACTCACCCAGACAAACCAACTTAGGCCTCGCAATCGCATCCAAAATCCGCCAGGTCCCCCTTCCCCTCAGTCCAGGACGCGCTGCAGAAACAGGCACCCTTGCCACCACCCGGTCCGCCTTCAGGATTTCCAGCCAGGCATTGTTCACGATCTTTGCCACCACCGGAGCCGTCGCATCCACCTGAGGTCGAACAGGTTCCGCAAAAGCATTTTCAATCTCAAACGGCTCCACGTTCGGCACCAAAAAAAGCGACCCTGATTTCGGAGTCGATTTCACCCCTGAATTGATCCGCCGCAGAAAGCCTTCGGAGCAATGAAACCGCTCCGCCAAAAATTCCCACGCACTGCGGTAGGGCAAAAATGGGCCCTGACTCAACTGTTCCCAGGTCGGATCAGGATCTTTGGCGACTCCTGATTTTGATCCCGATCTTGATGGCATTGTCCCTGCCTGCGGCGCGATCCAGCGGAAGTCCTCCAGCCTCAGCGTGTATTCCCGATAGGCCCCACCCATGGCAACGATCACTGGCGGAGTCCTGCCGTCAGTCCAAACCAACTCATCTGGATAGGCCACTTTATAAGCCGCAATCGCCGCCTGATGCATCGCCCCATCGGAGCCATCGATTGGTCCCGTTGAAAACAGTTTCCTATCCAAAAACGCCTGTGTCATCACCACATGCGTGGAGCGCTGGGCCGTTTCATTCAGCGGACGACTGTACTTCACCGCTACCACCGCCTGACGGACCTCTTCTTTGGGCGGCGTTACCGTCACCGTCGGTTTTGCTTCCTTCTTTTTCGGCGGTGGTGGTGGCGGTTTCATGGCCTCGACCTCAGCGCGACTAGGAATGCGCAGTTTCTGCCCCACTCGAATCAGGTCACGCTCCATTTGATTGGCGATCTTGATCTGTTCGACGGTCACCCCATACTTGCGACCTATGATCGCCAAAGCATCCCCTCTGACCACCTCGTGCTCCAAAGACTCTTCCGGCGGCCCGACCGCGACAGCAGCGCTTGGCGACTTAACTCCACCGACACCATTCGTCTGAGCGCTCCCAGACCGCGAAGGCGGAGGCGTTGGCAAATCAATCGGGATACCCCAGGCTGCCTCATCTCCAGCCTCGACTTTCCACTTCCATTTCACCGCGTCCTCCAGCCCAGGCTCCACCGTCGGCACCGACGGTTTTGCAGCCTCTTTTTGCGCCTGCGCGGTAGCCACGCACAACCCTGCTAGGAGAATGAGTGATCTGACAGCGAGTTTGTTCGAGAAGGTAAGACCCAGAAATTTCATCAAGACACCAAATCCTAATATTCGCCTCCAGACAAGCGCCTGTTTCATCTCCATTTCGGCGACATAGTGGCCATCTCTCCCACGTTTCCTTCCAATGCACCACCCTCTGCTCTTTGTCGTGACCTTGGCCACCATGTTTGGCTTCGCCCAATCAGCTGAAGTCACGGTCCAGAAGTCGAGCGACCAACTCAGATTCACCACCGCAGGCCAACTCATCTGCGCCTACCAAATGGAAGCTGGGGAGGTTCCGGAGGGCGTCGATTCCGTCTTCAAACACGGTGCCCACCTCCACCCGATCCATTCTCCCAGCGGCAAACTCGTCACCGGCAACCACCCCGAAGACCATCGCTGGCATCGCGGAGTCTGGTTCGCCTGGACCAAAACCGAGTTCGGTACCTCCCACCCCGACTTCTGGAACATGGGCAAGGACGGCGAAAAACTCGCCGCTGAGGTCCGATTCGACAAACTCATTCAGTCCACCCCCAACAGCTTCACCAGCCGGCACACTTTTCTCGATCACGGCGTAACCCTCGACTCAAAAGTCCTCACCGAAACCTGGGAAGTCTCCGTCGCTCAAAAAGCCCTCGACGGCACCCTCACCAACCTCATCGACCTCACCAGCACGCAAACCTGCGCCACCGAAAGGCCCCTCAAACTCCCCACCTACCACTACGGTGGCCTCGGCCTACGCGGCAACCTCGCCTGGAATCCTGTCGCTGATGTCACCATGCTCACTAGCGAAGGTCACGACCGCAAATCCGGCGATTCCACCAAGGCCAAATGGGTTCACATGGGCGGCCTCGTCGATGGAGTGCCCACCGGCATCGCGGTGCTCATTCATCCGTCGAATTTCCGCTTCCCACAGCCGCTGCGGTTGAATCCGAAGAACCCGCAGCTCTGCGTGGCACCTTCGCAGGATGGTGATTGGGCCATCGAGCCTGGAAAGCCATATGTCTCTAAATATCGCCTCCTCGTTTTTGATGGCAAACCGGACGCAAAATGGATTGAAGCACAGTGGCAGAGCTACTCGCAGAATCCCTGACCGTCAGCCCGCCTGTTCCACTTCGGTAAGTTCCCTGATGAGCTAGCCGAAAAGAACGAGAGAATCCGAAAAAAGGAGCAAGGCACTGCATGCCTCCGTCTTTTTCGGCCTTTTTCGTTTATTTCGGCTACCCCCTTCTGGAACCTGCCAATGTAGAATTATGCAAAGCCGACTTCGCGTGGCAGAGCATCGCGTTTTGCAGCGTGATGAACTCCCAAGTATAAATCCGCAGTCAGTCCATAGTCAGCGTCATGACTACTTCGTGGCTTTTTCATCTCTGCCAACCCCGCGCTTTTCAGAAAACCTTTTCCCGTCGTGGCATGTCCTGGATCGCCAATGCGTCTGACAGCACACATTGAAAAGCGGGACTGTTCAGTAGTTTCGGATCAATCTTCGTCGTGTCCATGCCCTGAGTTCATCTTCCGTCGCCTTCCTCTGCAATCCTTCATTCAAAGCCTTCCCTTGCTGGTTTGAACCGCCGAAAGGCAAAATCATTTTCATCTGCTTCTCCGATTCCATCAGTCACGACCCAGCTTGACGCGATATTCCACCCAGGGGTCAATCACCGCTGTATCGCCTCCGATAAGCGCCCGGCGTGGTGCTCATGGCTCGGGTGAATTCTCGGCTCATGTGGCCGTGATCGCTGAATCTGCTCTCGAGGGCGATCGTGGTGATGGTCTCATCGGTCTCGACCAAAAGTTGGCAGACTTTGCCGATGCGAAACTGGCGGACGTAAGCTGAAGGTGTGAGCTGAAAGGCTTTCTTGAAGTGCCGCTGAAAACCTCGTACCGACATGCCCGCAAAGCGGGCGAGATCCTCCACCGCCACGGGCGAGGCGATGCTGGCTCACGCCTCGCCGCCGTCTACCAGTTTGGCTATTTCTGCCAGTTGGAAACTTTTTACGGCAAATGAGGCGAGTCATTGTGGCTAATTAGTGTCCACCTGTTATGTCACAGCCGCTCGATCCTCTCCATGCTGAATTCCTCCGCCTCTACGCGGAGCATGAGGCAGCGTTGCACGTGTTTGTTCGTTCGATGTTGTCGTGCCGTGAAGAAGCCGACGAGGTCATGCAGCAGGTCGTGGTGGTGTTGTGGACGAAATTTGAAACGGCTCGGGATTTCAAGAAGTGGGCCTTCGGCGTGGGGAGGCTGGAGGTTCTCCGCTATCTTCAAACGCGTAAGCGCGACCGGCATGTCTTTGACGAAGATCTGCTGAATCGTCTCGCGGACAGGGTCGCACTGCGGGAGCCGGAGGTGATGCCGCGTCGTGAAGCTCTCGAAGGCTGCCTCGAGAAGCTTCCCGCGACGCAGCGGGAGCTGGTGCTGACCGCCTACACGAAAGGCACTCGAATCGATGAACTGGCCATGAAGCGCGGACTGACGCCGATGGCTCTCTACAAACTGCTCCACCGCATTCGGCTTGCGCTCCTGGAGTGCGTGCAGCGCAAACTTGCCGAGGAAAAAACTGCATGAACACGGATTGGAATGATCTCATCCAGCGACACATCGCCGGACTCACCACCGATGATGAGGCACAGCGTCTCTCTGACGCGTTGAAAACTGAAGACGAACTGGCCGACCTGTACATTCGCCACATTGCGCTCGAGGTTGCATTGGAAGCGTGCGCGGCTTCGGCCGAAGGGACCCGCGAACTGCTCACTTCGCCTGAGATGGCAGAGTCGAGCCGTTCAAAAAGCTGGTTTGCTTGGCGTCCTCTCATGGCAGCGGCAGCGGGGATTGTGTTTGGGATGCTCTGCACTTCCATGGTTTTTGCTTATGCACTACCTAGTGCTTCGGGGGTATCGACAAAAGTGCTGCCTCTGGCAAATGCGGGTTTTGAATCGGGCTCACAGGTTCCGGCACTTGGTATTCCAGCAGCGGCGGGAGAGTGGAGTGGGGATTATTCGCGCGTGGTGACTTCCGAGAGCGGCATCACTCCAAAGAAGGGGCAGCAGATGCTGCGCTTTTTGCGTTCGGATAATGAGTTGTCGTCAAAGAAGGAAAGTAGCTATGTGGGCGATGTGGTGCAGGTGATCGACCTGCGTTCATTAAGGGCGGAGATGTCGGGCGCAGAACAGATGGTGGAGCTTTCAGCCTGGTTTAACTCGATCTCGACACCAGGAGTGAGGTATGAGTTTGCGGTGAAAGCGGCAACCTTTCGCGGCGACATCTCCGATGCACCGAAGCTGTGGCTGGATCGTGACGCGAGCGCGAGCAGCTCGAATCACTTCGTGGTAGCCGACTCTGATTTAGGGACCTGGCAGCGTGTAGCGGTGCCGCTGATGGTGCCGCCGGATGCCGACTTCATCGTCATCAATTGTGCGGTGGTCTTCAAGGGACCGCAGCTGCTGGGCGCAACGGAGTTTCCGGGGCACTATCTGGACCATGTCGAGATGCGGCTTAATCGCAGCCCTGGAGCTTTGGCCGACATTCATGATGAAAACTGATATTTAGCTGGATCGATGCACCCCAAGCCCCTCTTTTACATCCTGTTCCTTGTATCGCTCGCGGTGCCCGCCTGGTCGGCACCGCCGCTGATGCAGTCCTTCCTGAACGCCAACTGCATGGACTGCCACGACAGCGAAATGCGCAAGGGAGGACTGAATCTTGATGAGCTCGCCTATCAGCCGACGCAACGTGGCAATGCGTTGAAGTGGGAACAGGTTTTTGACCGTGTCGCAAAAGGGGAGATGCCCCCGAAAAACAAACGTCAGCCGGCAGCGGAGGAGAAGGCGGCATGGTTGGCGGAGCTCGCGCAAAGCTTACGAGCGGTGTCTCTTGCTGTGGCGCAGCAGGAAGGCCGTGGCCCAGTGAGAAGACTCAGCCGCACCGAGTATGAGAACACCGTGAGTGACCTGCTTCACATCAAGTGCGATCTCAAAGGCCTCTTCCCCGATGACGCGTTGACAGCTGGTTTTGATAAAGTGGGCGAGGGGCTCACGCTCTCGTCCACGCACTTCGCCACGTACCAGATCGCCGCCGAGAAGGCACTGGCCGATGCGATCTACCATGCGGGCAGCCTGAATTTCTCGCAGGACGGGCAGCGCTTCTTCAAAGGAAAAGAGGCGACATTTGCCGACTACGGGAACTGGTTGGAGGGCACACATTTTGTCCTGACCTCGCGACTGTTTTATCCCTACACGGTCATCATGGGGCCGTGGGTGCCGTTGAGCGGCAGGTATCGCGTCCGCATCACCGCACAGGCGCGCAACAATGGCGGCAAGCCCATGCCCATCGCCATTGGCGTTCACAGTCATCACGCCTCGCGTCCGGATGCGCCGGAACTGCTGGATATGCGGGATGTTCCAGAAACGGAGATGCGAACGGTGACGGTGGAGGCGGACCTTCAGCGCGAAGAACAGATCCATGTCTTCGGGCCGACGCTCGCTCAGCGTGATTACGTGATCCCGCTCAGTCGCAAAGGAGAGCGCTGGACGAAACAAGCGATGGTCATCCAGAAGGTGGAAATCGAAGGCCCGATCGATAGCGACGGCAACGTGATCAAAGGATCTTCACTCGGCTATCGTGAGTTATTCGATAATCTGGAGCGCCGTTCGTTGGCTGAAATCACGGGCGTGCCAGCGGTCAAGGGCGCGCCAAATCCGGCGATGCCCGTGTCAAAACAGCCCAAACTGGATGCCGAAAGACTGCTGCGTCGATTTATGTCAAAGGCGTTTCGGCGGCCCGTCCCGGAAGATCTTGCCCAGCCATATCTCGCTCGTGTCTTCAAGGCCCTGGATGACGGCGCGCATTTTCATCGGGCAATGCTCGATGGTTACAAAGCCATCCTTTGTTCACCGCATTTCCTGCTGCATGAGGAAACGCCAGGACAGCTCGACCGGTATGCCGTGGCCAACCGACTCGCCTATTTTCTCTGGAACGGCCCGCCGGATGAGGCACTGCTAAATGCCGATCTCAACCAGGCAAAAGAGCGCCACGCCCAGGTCGAGCGGCTCTTGCGTGATCCCCGGTCTGCGCGCTTCGAGAGGGCCTTTCTGGATCAATGGCTGGATCTGCAAAAGATTGATGCCACCTCGCCGGACAGCGCCTTGTATCCTGAGTTCGATGGCGTCCTGCAACTCTCCGCCATGCGCGAAACACAGCTCTTTTTCCATGAACTGCTGACGGAGAATCGCAGTTTTCTGGAGGGGGTGAAGTCCGACTGGACTTATCTCAATGAGCCGCTCAGCTGGCTCTATGGATTGGCCGAGATCAGCGGTCATGAACTCCGCAAAGTGATGCTCCCCGCCGACAGTCATCGCGGCGGATTCCTCACCCAGTCCAGCATTCTCAAAGTCACTGCCGATGGGGCAAGAACCTCGCCCATCATTCGCGGGAACTGGATCAATGAAAGAATCCTCGGCATCCATCCATCGCCACCTCCGCCTAATGCAGGAACGATCGAGCCCGACATCCGTGGTGCCACGACCATCCGCGAACAGCTCGATCGACATCGCAATACGGCCGCCTGCATGAGCTGCCACAGCGTGATCGATCCACCGGGCTTTGCGCTGGAGACCTTCGATGTCATTGGCGGCTGGCGAGATTTTTATCGTGTCCCGACCAGCACCGGCCAGGTCATCGAGATCCTGCCAAGCAAAAAGAGAGTCCATCGCGGCAACGCTGTCGAAGCGGGCTACACGATGCCTGACGGACGCGCCTTTGCGAATGTGACGGAGTATAAAAATCTGCTGCTCGAGGATAAAGACGGCCTCGCCCAGGCCCTCACTGAGAAACTGCTCACCTACGCTACCGGAGCGCGTCTGCAGTTCGCTGATCGCGACGATGTCGCCGCCATCGTGAAGTCCATCCGCACCGAGAACTACGGCCTCCGCAGCCTCATCCATCGCATCGTCGATAGCCGCCCTTTTCTAAACAAATAGTTACCAATCAGACATCTTTTACCCACCCTCTTTTTACCAACTGAATCCTCTCCAATCCTTCTGGTAAAAGATAGGGGGGTAAAAGATCAAAGGCCCAAACCAAGAACCAAGAACGACGAACCAAGAACTCATTTCCCTCATGAACATCAGCCTCCGCCAACCCGTCGCTCGTCGTCATTTCCTCAAAGCGGGAGCCATCAGTCTCGCCCTGCCCGCGCTGGACGCCATGCTCCCACGCGGCCTTCGCGCAGCAGAACCAGCAGCGCCGAAACGACTCCTCCTCATTGGTCGCAACCTTGGTCTGCACGCACCCTTCTTGTTTCCCGAGACCGCCGGGTTGAAATACGAGAGCACCCGCTACCTGCGGCATCTCGAGCAACATCGCGGCAAATTTACGATCTTCTCCGGCGTCTCGCACATCAACTACAACAACCATCACAGTGAGGCCGGGCTTTTCACGGGTGTGCCTTGGGACCGCATTAAGGAACCCGCCAAAGAGCACCACAATAGCATCTCGCTCGATCAATATGCAGCTGAGCGAATCCAAGCCGATACCCGCTATCGCAACCTCGTGATCGGCCAGCACGTGCAGTGGAATTTCTCCTGGAATGAAAAAGGCGTGCCCGTGCCCAGTGAGCGCAGTCCCAGCAAAGTCTTCAGCCAGCTTTTCATTGATGGCCGACCCGATGAAGTCGCCGCCGAGACGCATCGGCTCCAAACCGGGCGCAGCATTCTCGACCAAGTGAGCGCGGAGGCGAAGAGCTTCGGT
>JBIIUD010000055.1:0-9002 GCA_044340175.1 Verrucomicrobiaceae bacterium | reverse complement strand
TGCCACCCGTGGTGGAGGGAAGGGAGAATCCCGTGGACCGGCTGCTCGACGCCCACTTCGCCAAGCACCAACTGCCGCGCCCGTCGCGCACCGATGACGCCACCTTTCTGCGCCGGGCGCACTTGGACCTCATCGGACTGCTGCCCACTGCGGAGGAAGTCGCTGCCTTCACCTCAGACACCGCGCCCGACAAACGCGCCCGCTGGGTGCGCGGCCTGCTCGCCCGCGACATTGATTACGCCGAGCATTGGCTCACCTTTTGGAATGACCTTTTGCGCAATGACTATGGCGGCACCGGATTCATCACGGGCGGGCGCAAGCAAATCAGCAAGTGGCTCTATGAATCTTTGGTGAACAACAAGCCGTTCGACCAGTTCGCGCGTGAGCTGATCGCTCCGCCCAACGACGAGAGCCGCGGCTTCATCGACGGCATCAAATGGCGGGGCGAGGTGAGCGCCGGGCAGACCGTGGAAATCCAGTTTGCGCAAAGCCTGGGACAGGCCTTCCTGGGCATCAACTTGAAGTGCGCCTCCTGCCACGACAGCTTCATCGACCGCTGGAAGCTCGATGAAGCCTACGGCCTCGCTGCGATTTACGCGGAGAAACCGCTCGAAGTGCACCGCTGTGACAAGCCTGTGGGTCGCACCGCCACCGCTTCCTGGCTGTTCCCCGAAATCGGACAAGTCGATGCCCAAGCCCCGCGCTCCGAGCGCCTGAGCCAGCTTGCCGCCCTCATGACGCATCCGGAAAATGGTCGCTTCACCCGCAACATCGTGAACCGCTTTTGGCACCGACTCATGGGTCATGGCATCGTGCATCCCCTGGACGCCATGCAAAGCGAGCCGTGGAGCAGCGACCTGCTGGATTTCCTTGCCAGTGACTTCCAAAAAAACGGTTATGACATCAAGAAGACCCTCGAACTCATTGCCACCTCAGAGACGTATCAGAGCCGCGTTGAAACCGTCGCCGAGAACACGGGCGACTTCCTTTTCAAAGCCCCACGTGCTCGCCGACTGACTGCGGAGCAATTCGTGGATGCCGTCTGGCAGCTGACGAGTGCGGCGCCCTCCAAAATGGACGCGCCTGTCTTTCGCGGCAAAGTGGACCCTCAAGCCGCTGCGGCCATGCCGCTCACCGGGCAATGGATTTGGGGCAGCTCCGCCGCAGAAGGGAAGGCGCCGCCGGCCGGTGAGACGATCCTCCTCCGCGCGACGTGGAAGCTCGAAGATGACCCGACCGCCGGTGCCGCCATCATGACCTGTGACAATGAATTCATCCTCTACCTCAATGGGCGCAAGATCACCGAGGGCAGCGATTGGGCTCAAGTCACTGCCGTGCCGCTGCATGACAAACTCAAGAAAGGCGCCAATCAGATCGTCGTCATCGCCAAAAACGCGGGTCAGGGACCCAATCCCGCCGGGTTGTATTTTCAAGCTCGGGTCAGGTTGGCGAACGGCAGCGAGGTCTCACTGAGCAGCGATGCCTCATGGCAGTTCAGCGCCTCCGCGCCAGCGGGCAAAGAGGGCCGCCTGGGCGCTCTGCCTCAGGACTTCCAACCGGTGACGCTTGTCAAACCCGTCGGCTCATGGACCCAGGCACTTCAGCAACAGGGACCCGGTCTTCTCGCCCAGGGTGCTGCTGCCGGCAGTCGCATGGTGCGCGCCGCGCTGGTGAAGGCTGATTTTCTCATGCGGTCTCTAGGCCGTCCCAATCGGGATCAGATCGTCTCCATGCGGCCTGAGGAATTGACCACGCTGGAAGCGCTCGACCTGTCCAACGGCCAAACCCTCACCACCGCACTGGAACGAGGCGCGGAGTCACTGCTCAAACGAGATTGGCCCTCCAGCACCGACTTCGTCCGGTGGCTTTACGCCGCCACTTTGACCCGTGCTCCCAGCAGCGCAGAACTCAACGCCGCCTTGGAGCTCTTGAGCGAAAAACCCGCCGCGCCCGAAGTCGCCGATCTGCTCTGGGCCCTCCTGATGCAACCCGAGTTTCAATATGTCCGCTAAATCCGCACTGCCGCCCACCATGAACTTTGATCACGATCCGACCTCGCCCGAACCCATCGTCCGGCGCGACTTCCTCAAAAAAATCGCCGCCGCAGGTGCGGCCGCCTGGGCCACGGGCGAGCCACAGGCCGTCTGGGCGAACAGCGCCCAAGTCTCTCAGCCTCCCGCCAAAGCAGATGCCTGCATCCTCCTCTGGATGGCCGGTGGCATGGCCGCTCCTGACACCTTTGATCCCAAGCGCTACCATCCTTTTGAAAAGGGGCTCGAGGTTTCCAAGATGCTCAGCACCTTTCCCGCCATCGACACCGCTGTGGACGGGCTGAAAATCTGCGCAGGCCTGGAAAATATCGCGCAAGTCATGGACCGCGCCACGCTCATTCGCAGTGCGATCCAACCGGACCTCGGCAGCATCCTCCACTCCCGCCACCAATACCACTGGCACACGGGTTATGTCCCGCCACAAACCGTCGCCTGTCCGCACATCGGTGCCTGGATGGCCAAGGTGCTCGGTCCGCGCAATAAGGTCATGCCTGCCTTCATCAACATCGGCCAGCGGCTGGAAGGCGTCGGCGAAAGCGAAGAATTGAAAGCCTTCACCACCGCCGGTTTCTTTGGCAGCGAGTTTGGCCCGATGAACCTCCCCCACCCCGAGGAAGCCGCCCAGTCCGTTCGCCCCCCCAAAGGAATGGACGTTAACCGATTCGCCAATCGGGATAAGTTGTTCCGCAAGCTCACCGACCAAAATCCAAATCGCGACCTGATGAGCGACTACCAACAGCAGTCTCTCATCCGCAGCATGGACAACGCCTACCGCCTGCTGAGCAGCAAGGAGCGCGAGGCCTTCGACATCACCCTCGAGCCGAAGGAAGTGCAGGCGAAATACGACACTGGACGCTTCGGCCGCGGCTGCCTGCTCGCCCGCCGTCTCGTCGAAGCCGGCGCCCGCTTCGTCGAAGTCACCACCGAGTATGTGCCTTTCTTCCAATGGGACACCCACAAAGATGGCCATCAAACCGTCGCCGGCCTGCACAAAGAGATCGACCTGCCCATCGCCACCCTGGTGCGCGACCTTGAGGAACGCGGTCTGCTTGAACGCACGCTTGTCATCGTCGCCAGTGAGTTCAGCCGCGACGCCATGATCGAGGGCAGACCCGGCTCCAACGCCAACGACCAAGCCACCTTCAAAGTCGATAAGCTTCAGGAAATGGCTCACTACGGCCTCCACCGCCACTTCACCGGCGGTACCAGCGTCGTTCTCTTTGGAGGGGGCACGAAAAAAGGCCACATCCACGGTCAAACCGCCGATGAGCGCCCGCTCATCGCCAACAAGGATCCGGTCACTATCATGGACCTCCACGCCACTCTCATGACTGCCATGGGCATCAGTCCCAAAACCGAATACACCATCGAGGGCCGCCCCTTCTACGTCACCGAAGACGGCAAGGGCAAACCCGTGATGGACCTCTTCGCCTGATACCTTTCGTTCCCCGTTGGAGTAAAGGCTTTAGCCGATCATTAAACCCCCGCCGCAAGCTGGGGAGAGCGGAGCCCGCCTCGTAGCAGAAGACGTGAGTCTTCTCTGCGAAGCGAGGGGAGGCTGGAGAGCGAAAGAGAACGCCAAGGCCTTCGGAGCGTGGAAAACTCACGTTTTCCTCTACGTGGTGCGAAATCGCGAGCGAGTGCGTTGGCTGCGGGCTCAGAGAGCGGAGCCAGCCTCGTAGCAGAAGACGTGAGTCTTCTCTGCTACCGCGAAAACCCATGCGGAGCGCTACCACTTTCCGTGTCACAACTTACCTCCTCCACACGTTTTAGCGCCATGCGCCGCCTCTTGCCCATTCTCCTGGCCCTCTTCGCCCCCCTGCTCATCCGCGCTGCCCAGCCCAACATCCTCCTCATCCTCACCGATGACCTCGGTTTCTCTGACCTGGGCTGTTATGGCTCGGAAATCGAAACGCCGACGCTTGATCGCCTCGCCTCCAACGGCCTCCGCTTCACCCAATTTTACAACACGGCCAAGTGCCATTCCTCCCGCGTCAGCCTGCTCAGTGGTCGCTGGTGTCGTCAGGCGGGCGATGAAAGCCTGAGTCGCGCGGTCATCATCCCTGAGGTGCTGCAACCTGCGGGCTATTTCACCGCCATGACCGGCAAATGGCATCTTTCCAAGGAACCCACGGACTTCGGTTTCCAGCGCTATTTCGGCCACCTCTCCGGAGCCACCCACTACTACCAGGGTGACAAAACCTTTCGGCTCAATGGCAAACCTTGGTCGGTGCCAGACACGGGCTTCTACACGACGGTCGCCAATGTCGAGCACGCGCTGACTTTTCTGGGCGAGGCTCGTGCGGAGAAGAAACCGTGGTTCCTCTACCTAGCCTTCAACGCACCGCACGCGCCTTTGCAGCCCCTCGAAGCCGACTACAAAAAGCATCTCGGTCGATACGATGTCGGCTGGGACACGATCCGTGCGGCTAGACTCGCCAAACAGAAGCAGCTTCACTTGTTCGGCCAAGATGTAGCCCCCGCACCCCGACCTGAAGCCATCCCTGCGTGGGACGAGCTCACCCCCGAAATCCAGAACTGGGAAGCCCGCCGCATGGCCGCCTATGCCGCCCTCATCGATCGCGTCGATCAGGAACTCGGCCGCCTCGTTGCCAACCTCAAAGCCAAAGGCGAACTCGATAACACCCTGATCCTCTTTTTCTCCGACAATGGCGCGTGTCCCTATGATCGCGCCAATCAAGGTATCGACCACGAGCCGTTCGACGGGGTGACTTCCTGGAGTGACAGCACCGGTTGGGCTTGGGCGAGGAACTCCCCCTTCCGCTACTACAAACAGAACCAGTTCGAAGGCGGCATCGCCACGCCCGCCATCATGCACTGGCCCGCAGGCATCAAAGCGCCGCCCGGTTCGCTGATCCATACTCCAGCACACTTGGTCGATGTCCTGCCCACGCTGGTCGACATCACCGGGACCAAGATGCCAAACACCTTCCCCAATCGCGAGCTCACTCCACTCGCTGGTGCCTCCTTGAAGCCGGTCTTCGAGGCCCAGCCGCTGACTGCGCGCCCGCCGATTCATCTCCTCTTTGGCTCCGACCGAGGTCTGCGTGATGGCGACTGGAAACTGGTCTCCTTCCAAAGCGAACCTTGGGAATTGTACAACCTCGCCAAAGACCGCACCGAGCTCAACAACCTCGCTGCGAGCCAACCCGAGATCCTTAGCCGCATGATCGCTCAATGGCATGACATGGCTGAAAACGTCCTGCATGCCACGGCCAAAGAAAAGGCACCTGTCGCCCAAACTGCTGCGGGTCATGTTCATCGTGAGTGGTCCGATTACTCGGGCAAGAACGGGGCCAACACCAGTTCACGCGGAACGGTTCCTCGAAAGGCCGGCAAACAAACGGGCGGCGTATTAAAAGCTGATGGCATCCGCGCCCGTAGAGGCACGCAATTGAAGGTCGAGTCCAACGAGCTGATCTTGGCCTGCACAGGCAGTGATCCTGGTCTCGCCTTTGATGCCATCAGAAACCTCAAGTCGCCTGGTCCCTACCGCCTTACCTTCCGAATGAAAAGTGCATCCACCGGGGCAGGTGAAGTCTATTTCACCACCGATCCCAAAACCCCACTTCCTGCTGGCACGCACCTAGAGTTTGAAGTGACGCATGACGATCAATGGCACGACATCACCATCAAACTGGATACCCATGAAACCCTCCATGGGCTGCGGCTTGATCCCTGTTCTGGCCCAGGCCAAGTGCGGTTGCGGGCACTCACACTTCACGATGATCAAGGTAGAACTCTCCAGTCGTGGCCGTAGTAGTGATCCCACTCCATGACTCAGCCTATCCTCCTGCTCTCAACGATTTTTGTTTGCCTAGCTTCTTCTCATGCCGTTGCCGATGAACCCCCATGGGTCTCTCTGTTCAATGGCAAGGATCTCAGCGGCTGGACCATCAAGATCGCCAAGCGGCCCTTGGGTGAGAACTACGCCAATACCTTTCGTGTTGAGGAGGGCATCCTCAAGGTCAGCTATGATGACTACAGCATCTTTGACGAACAGTTTGGGCACCTCTTCACTAACCTCGCCTACTCGCACTATGTCCTGCGCTTGGAGTATCGCTTCACCGGTCAAATGATGCCGGATGCGCCCAAGTATGTGAACCTCAATAGCGGCGTCATGCTGCATGCCCAGCCGCCACAGAGCATGCGTTTTGATCAGGGTTTTCCCGCTAGCTTGGAGATGCAATTCCTGGCAGATGATGGCAAAGGGGAGCGCTCCACCGGCAATCTCTGCACCCCTGGAACCCATGTGGAAAAGGATGGCCAGCTGGTCACCCAACACATTATCAAATCCAGCGCGCCCATCTTTCCGGCGGAGCAGTGGATTCAAGCGGAGGTCGAAGTGCGCGGGCATGAGGAGATCATTCATCGCATCAATGGCGTCGAAGTCCTGCGCTACCAGCATCCCCAGCTTGACCCCACCAACAACAATGCGCCTGCCACCGATCAGATCGAACTCGGCGGCAATCTGAAGCTCAGCTATGGGCACATCGCGCTGCAAGCTGAAGGTCAGCCCGTTTGGTTCCGTAAGATCGAACTGCGCTCGCTTGAGCCCAAGTAAGCGCGCAAGCGATCTTCACAAACGCTCCAGCGGCCCGATGCGCACCTCCACGCCACGCGAACCCGCGACATGATCGGGGGCACGGTTTGGCAGCGAGAAGCCATCCCACAGCAGCGGCAGCGCATCCCACTGGCTCAAGTCCACCTCGCTCAGTGGATAAGGTTCATGATTCACTCGACCCAACTTCAAACCCGCCTTTGTATTCGCAAACAGCAGGTAGCGTTCAACAAGCCAAAACTCCAATGAGTCCGGTGGCGGTTTCGGCAGTTCGTTGCCCAACGCATACTGGAATCGGCTCGTCTCTGAGGCCGATTTTCTGCGGCATTCAAAGGCCACTTTGCCCTCGTGACGTTGTGCCTGCATTCGCGCGTCAAAGTAGGGCAGTTGAAACAAGCTGCGTGCCAAACGCACTGCCAACGGCTGGTCACAGTCGAGCGAGAAAAACCAGACGCCTGGAGTGCCGTTGTCATCATGCACATAGGTGCGCACATTCAGCTCCCGAAACCACGAAACCCATGGAACGGCAGGCAAGAAGCGGGGTCGGATGCGGTCCATGAAAAACGGCACCACACCGAGCCAAGCGTCTCCGGCAAACGTGTCCACATGCAGTCCAGCAGGCAGCCGTTTTTGCAGTTCGGACGCTTCCCAGCGCCAATGCAAAAAAAGCAGTTCACTCCAGCGCTGCCGCATCACAACGCGGCGCACGCCATCGATTCGTGCGGCAAGTCGTTGATCGGAGGTTGGGAGGGAGCAGGGCATACCCATTGATGAACGCTTTTGCCACTGACCTGGGCGATGTTGAGTTGATTTTCGACGTATCAATCTCCCGCGCTTCATGAGGAGAGGTGGCTTCCTGTGTGTATGGATCGGCAAACATCTGGGCGGAACTTGGGCAGATCCCGCCTGCCTTGATTAAGAGGCCAACAAAAAGGGTCTAATTTGCAAGACACCCAGGCGTTTTATCCGCAGTTCATGTCCTCATCAAAGCCACTCCCAGCTCCAAAAACCTGTCCAAAGGCCAGCAAATATTTTGAGCTGACGTTGATCGAACGCGTGGGTTTTTAATCAGGCAGAGGCAAGCATGGACATTGTATCGGCAACCAACACGCAGCACCTCAGCAAAGCTGGCACGGGCTTTGTCCCAGAGGCCACTCGTCTTACTCGTCCGTTCACTGTTACTCAATTATGAAATGGCCTTTCTATTTTCTCTTCCTGATGGGGGCGGCGCCATGCGTTGCGCAGATGCCCGCAGAACTCATCAATGCGGAGCGCGCGAAGATTCTTGAGGGTGTCAAGTCACTGCCCAAAAGCGGCGCGCCTGGCCCTGTCGGTATTTGGGGAGCGATGGCATTTCCGCTTCTCTCCGCCCCAGACAAGGACGGTATCGAGATCGCTGTGGCGGCTGCGGCTGGCTATGCCAAAGGCCGGATCATCCTGTTCGGTCACAACAGTTACCTGGATGGCTCCTTGGGCGCGGATCACGCGCGGCTCATGGCGAATGCCGTGAAATGGGCAGGTGCCACGGACAAGCCTAGACTCGGGTTGAAGGGGGTTAAAGCGAGCACTTTTGAAGCCCAGGGCTTGCGTCCCAAGACCTTTGAAGCTGTCGATACGAAGAGCCTGAAAGAACACGACGTGGTCATCATCAACATCCAAAGTGTGACCACCCGGGAAGAGGGCGCCGCTCTGATGGAGTTCATCAAAAACGGTGGCGGATTGATCGCGGGCATGACGGGTTGGGCCTTTGGTCAGACCAGTGGTGGCAAGGAGTTGACGCTTGCCCATGGCGTCAATCAGGCTTTCATGACCGCTGGCGTGGCCATCACCGATCTGAGCGCCTTTGAAAACGTGAAGGGGTTTGAGGCACGGGTCGAACTGCCGCCGTTGATCAATGCGGGGACCGCCATCAACGCGATCAAAAAACAGCGAGAGGGTGGAGTAGCTCTTGATCAAGTGGCCCTTAAGCAGGCCACAAATGCGATCCAACTGGCACTCGCGTCCCAACCGCCAGACCGCAGCAGCCTGCGGGATGCGGTTCTCGCGGCCTTGGGCAGTTCAGCGGACTCCCGCGCCCCGGTGCCCACCGCCCAGGCACCCTTGACCACCGCCAAAGACAACGCCGCGCGTCTGCGTCTGGGCATGGAGACCCGGGTGCTGCGTCTTGCCGCTACCGATCGAGTGGCCGCGCATCCTGCTCATGAAAGCTTCCCCGGAAAAGCCCCCGCCGACGCGCCGAGGATCACTCAAGAAGTCATCGTCAAACCCACCATCCCAGGATGGACCAGTACTGGGCTTTACGCGGCCGCAGGCGAAACCATCACCGTCACGATTCCTGCCTCCCTAGCCGAAAAAGGCTACGCTGTGTG
>JBIIUD010000054.1:0-9069 GCA_044340175.1 Verrucomicrobiaceae bacterium | reverse complement strand
GAAAAGAACACACTCGTCCTCTTCACGTCGGATAACGGCGGCCCCCACGTCACGCAGGAGCCTCTGCGCGGCGCCAAAGGCGGCTACTACGAAGGCGGCATCCGCGTGCCTTTGATCGCGCGCTGGCCAGGTGTCACCACCCCTGGCAGCAAATGCGATGTGCCGGTCAGCAATATTGATTTTTATCCCACCTTCCTCGCCGCAGCTGGTGCGCCAGCTCCCGCGACGGAGCTCGATGGTGAAAACCTCATGCCCTTGCTCCGTGGCGCTCCCCAACTTCAGCGCCAGTCCCTGTTTTGGCACTTTCCAGGCTATCTCGATGATCCCGTTAGGCGCGGACGCGATCCCATCTTTCGTACGCGGCCCGTCAGCGTCATCCGCAAGGGCGACTGGAAGCTGCATCTCTACCACGAGGAATGGCAGCTGGAGGGTGGGCGCGAAAAACTCGCCACCAATCGCGCCACCGAACTCTACAACCTCGCCAACGATGCAGGCGAGCATACCGACCTCGCCAGCACCGACACAGCAAAACGCGACGAGCTGCTCGATGACCTTCTCGCCTGGATGAAATCCACCCATGCCGTGCTACCCACCCAGCCCAATCCCCAATACGACCCATCGGCGAAAGCGCTTGGCGGCAAGAAGAAAACGACAAACTGATCCTCCGACCATGCATCTACGCGACACCCTCTTCCCTCTCCTTTGCTGTCCTTTTTTGGCTTTCTTCTCATCCGTCGCAGCCCCGCCAAATGTCATCTTCATTATGGCCGATGACCAGGGCAGCGTGGACCTCGGCTGCTATGGTGCCAAAGACTTGCACACCCCCTACACGGATGCTTTGGCGGCAAGCGGCGTGCGCTTCACACAGTTTTACTCGGCAGCTCCAGTGTGCTCGCCTTCGCGGGCAGGCGCTCTCACCGGACGTTGGCCCGTCCGCGCCGGTGTGCCGGGAAACTGTGCCTCACAAAAAGGAGCCAAGGGTGCCCTGCCACCGGACGAGGTGACGATGGCGGAGATGTTCAAGGCCGCCGGTTACGCCACAGCGCACATTGGCAAGTGGCACATCGGCTACACGCCGGAGACTTCCCCCCAGGCACAGGGCTTCGATCATAGCTTCGGCCACATGGGTGGCTGCATTGATAACTACTCCCACTTCTTTTACTGGAGTGGTCCCAACATCCACGACCTCTGGCGCAATGGCACCGAGGTCTTCCACGACGGCCACTATTTCCCCGACCTCATGGTCCAAGAGGCCATGGAGTTCATCGAGCGCAACCAAGACCATCCGTTCTTCATCTACTACGCCCTCAATACCCCACACTACCCTTATCAAGGCGATGCCAAATGGCTGGAGCACTTCAAGGACCTGCCGCATCCACGCAAACTCTACGCGGCCTTCATCGCCGCGCAGGACGAACGCCTCGGGCAACTGTTTGCCAAACTCGAAACGCTCGCTCTACACGAAAACACGATCATCATCTTCCAGAGTGACAACGGTCACTCCACCGAAGAGCGAGCGCACTACGGCGGCGGCAGCGCTGGGCCCTATCGCGGTGCCAAGTTCAGCCTATTGGAGGGCGGCATCCGTCTTCCAGCCATCATCTCCTGGCCGGGTCATCTCCCGAAAAACGAGGTGCGTGACCAAATCGCCCACGCTTGCGACTGGCTGCCCACCCTGGCCGAACTCACTGGCGTGAAACCGCCCCAGACCCATTTGGATGGTCGCAGCCTCGCCGCCTTACTCCGCGATGCCAAATCGCCCTCACCCCATGAAAACCACGCGCTCCACTGGCAGATCGGCGATGGCCCGAAAGCCGACTGGGCCGTGCGTGACGGCGATTGGAAGCTCATCGGCAGCTCCCGTGACACCAGCAGTGGCGACGGCAAAACAACCCGAATCGAAAACCTGCTCTTCAATCTCCGTACCGACCCCGGCGAGAAGACTGATCTCTCGGCGCATCATGCAGAAATCGTCACCCGCCTGAGCATGCTGCACGCAGAGCATCTCATCCAACCCTGAGGAATGTTCTGGAGTTATGTAGCCTTGAATCAGTTCAGAACTCAGACAGCCATGGCGATGAAGGCTCCCCATTGGCACCAGCTCACGAGTCCACCGCGATCGCAGCCTCAGCCTCATCTTGTCGTCCCGCCGCATAAGCCTCAAACACGCGTTTGATCTCATCGCGGACGCGGCGGAAGACTTGCAGTTGCTCTTCTTCGGTGCCGGTCGCATGCGCTGGATCGTCAAAGCCCCAGTGGTGGCGATTGAGCTGGCCAGGGAACAGCGGACACGCCTGATCAGCATTGCCGCAGACCGTGATGACGGTCTCGATGTCCTGGCTCAAAAACTCATTCATGTGCTTGCTGGTGTGCGCACTGATGTCGATGCCGATCTCAGCCATCGCTTTGATGGCGAGCGGGTGGACGTAACCCGCAGGCTTAGATCCGGCGCTGGCGACTTGGTAGGCATCGCCGAGTGCGGCGCGCAGGATGCCTTCGGCGAGGTGGGAACGGCAGGAATTGCCAGTGCAGAGGATGAGGATGGTGGGCGACATTTGAAGGATGAAGGGGTTAGCAGCAGTCGGTGCTGCGGGTGGCTTTGCAGAGGGGGATGGCGAGCAGCGCGCCGAGGGTGGGGGCGGTGAGGTAGATCCAGAGGTGCTCTAGTGAGCCGGAGACCAAGGCGGGCGCCAAGGAGCGGGCGGGATTCATCGAGGCTCCACAGATCGGGCCGGCGAACATGGCCTCCAGCCCAATGACGGCACCGATAGCGATGCCTGCAGTGATGCCTTTTTCTTTCGCTCCACTGGAAACGCTGAGGATAGTGAGCATGAGGATGGTAGTAAGCACGACCTCGAACACGAAACTCTGCATGGGCGACCCGGCAGGCAGGGTAGCACCGAGGTTGGTAGCCTCAGGAAACAAGAAGTGAAGCAATCCGCTGGCGGCCAGCGCGCCGAGGGTTTGCGCACCGAGGTAACCCGGCACCTCCCGCCAGGGGAAGCGCCCTGCGGCAGCAAAGGCGGTGGTGACCGCAGGATTCAAGTGCGCGCCAGAAACATCGCCAAAAGTGTGAATCATGGCAAGCACGACAAGACCAAAGGTGAGCGCGATGCCCGCATGGGTGATGGCTCCACTCGTAACCTGATTAACGATGATAGCTCCCGTGCCCGCGAAAACGAGCGTGAAGGTGCCGAGGGCTTCGGCGATGAGTTTTTGTCTCATGCTTGGGCGAGGGATGGAGTTTCAACAACAGCCGCTACCGGGAATGCAACTGCTGGAAGGCGCCGATGACATGCCATTGCCAGTTACGAGACCCCAGCCGCCGAGGATGACGCGGCGCACGGGCACCCCCGTCTCAGGATGCTGAGTGAGCGGCAGGTCGCTCATGCTCTGTTGAAGCTCGAACTGTTCGACTGGCTCGCCTTCATGCTGTGGAATGGTTTCGTAGAGGTACGTCATGGGTAAATGGAGCTGAGGGAAACGCTGGACGCTGCAAGGTGCGCAAGCGCAGTAGGGCCGACGGGTTCTTCCGCCTGCCAGGGCAACCAAGCGGTGCGGGTGGCGTGCTTCTCTGCGACTTCAGAAACGTAGCGCTGCTCGCTCTGCTCGCGTCGGATCAAGAGCGGATCACAGGTGCCGGAGCCGAGCAGGCTTTGATTGATGACCCACGCGAACGGCTCGATGCGCGCACGACGCAGATCATCTTGAAGCGCGGCGGCTTCATGCACCGGCGTGGCCTCAGGCAGCGTCACCAGTAGGATGCGGGTAAAGTCAGGATCGCGCAAACGTTCCAGCAGCTTGAGCACGGATTCGGGTTGACTGCTGCGGGCCTGGCGCTCGAGCTCGCGTTGATAGGCCTCACTGGCATCCAACAAAAGCAGGGTATGGCCAGTCGGCGCGGTATCGAGCACCACGAAGCGGTCCGTGCCCTGTGCCACCTCGCGAGCAAAGGCGCGGAACACGGCGATCTCTTCAGTGCAAGGGGAACGCAGGTCTTCCTCCAGCAAAGCGCGACCCGCTTCGTCCATCTGCGCCCCCTGGTTGGCCATGATTTCGGTCGTGTAGGCAGCGGTCTCGGCAGCGGGATCGATACGACTAATGGTCAGGCCATCGAGCTCGCCATCCAAGGTCTGCGCAATATGCGCAGCTGGATCGGTAGTACTGAGATGCACGCGATGCCCACGCTGGTTAAGGCAGACAGCGAGAGCAGCAGCGACCGTGGTTTTGCCAACACCACCCTTGCCCATGGTCATGATCACCCCATGTCCCTGGCGCTCGATGTCATGTACGAGTGAAGTGAGACTTTCGAGATCCAGGCTGGACTGCGGCAGCCTGCTGCCGCTTTCAGATGAGGCAGCCCTGCTGCCGGGGGTGGGCTCTGATTTGTTCTTGGATTCCCTCTCGGCATGAAGTGGCGGTTCCGCCGCATTAACTGCGGCCATCAGGGCTGGCCTTGGGATAGCGGCAGCAGGGCTACCGCAGTCCAAAGCTTCGCCCTCTAGAAGCACGCGGAGCCCAGCGATGCCGAGGATGTTCACAGCGCGCAAGGGCATAACAAAACTCGGCAAGCTAGCGATGAAGACCGAGGCCTGAGCGATGGCCGCAGCTCCCCGGTTCTGCATCGCCTGTGCCGTGAGGTCTTCTTGGCAAGCGGTTTCAAACACGCCATTGATGATGAGCATTTGGTTAGTCACGCCTAAAGCTCGCAACTCCACCGAAGTCCGCTCCGCCTCCCGCAGCGCAGCAAGTTGTGGCCGACTGACCAGCACTAGGGTAGTCGCCTTTTCATCTGCCAAAGTTCTCACCGTCGCCTCATAAATGCTGCGCTGCTTTTCCAATCCTGCCAAAGGCCCCAGGCAGGAGGTGCCGCTCGTGTTGTTATCGAGAAACTGATCCCACGCCTTTGCTAAACTCATCAGTCTCAGCGTGTGGCCAGTGGGCGCGGTGTCAAAGATGACGTGGTCGTACTCGTTTGCGGTATCAGGATTTCCAATGAATCCAGAGAACTCATCGAAGGCAGCGATCTCCACTGTGCACGATCCGGAAAGCTGCTCTTCCATGCTGCGCAGGGCCGCCTCCGGCAAGAGACCGCGCATGGGGCCGATGAGACGCTCGCGATAGGCGGCGGCGGCCTCTACGGGATTGATGTTCAGTGCATCCAAACCCAGCGCACCTGGAACGGCGGTAGGTTGATCCGTGAGCCGGATTTGCAGAACCTCATCCAGGTTTGACGCTGGATCCGTACTCACAAGCAAAACGCGTTTGCCTGACTCTGCCAACTTCAGCGCGCTGGCGCATGACAGCGAGGTCTTGCCGACGCCACCTTTGCCCGTAAAAAAAAGAAATCTCGTGGCGCTGGCCAGAGTGGGCTGGAAGGAGGGCAGATTCATAGCGTGGCTTTTTCGGTCAGCCCCATGGCGGCGCGCACGAAACCCGGGCGCTCATCGTGGTCAGGGTAGCGGCCCTTCAAATACACCTCACCCTCCAAGAAAATAAGTGGCAGCACCTCCATGCCTTCCGAGTCGAGCGCGGCTTTCACCGTCGGATTTTGCACAAAGGCCATCGGTTGCTGACCAAGGTTGTAACGCTCTACCTTGACCCCTGCACTGGCTAGCTGTGCTAGTACCGCAGCAAAATTCACCAGTTCAGGGTCTACCTCTGGACCACAGATGCCAGTGGAGCAGCACATGGGAGGATCGTAAACCTGTAACGTCTTCATGAGGCAACGATTACTTGGCTATTTCGCCAAGTAAAGCCTTTTGATTTGGTGATCTCGCCAACTTCTTACCTTCCCTTGACCATGGTAGCGCAAGACTTGCTCGGCACACGCTTTGCAGAAACGGGAACCAACGAATCGACACACTCGAAAAAACTCAACAAACAGGGGCAACGCAGCCGATAATAAACATTCAATCCACGCTTCTCCATTTCCACCAAGCCAGCCTCCCGCATCAGAGACAAATGCTTTGATACCGTTGAAAGATCGCTCCCCACCAACTCCCGCAAATCGCACACACACTGTTCTCCCCCTTGCAAAGCCTCCGCAATGACCAACCGCGAAGGATGTGCCAACGCTTTGATCACAGCGACGCGGCGTTCGATTCTTGAGACACGGGTTTTCGACATGTTCTTACCATTGGCACACAAAACACTTCACCGCCAGTGCCAGCCGCAGCGGTCAATCATCCCCCCGTCAACTTCAACCTTTCCCACGCCATCTCTACCCAGAAGAACTGCGAGTAATAGAGCTTCGTGTAGTCGTAATGAGCGATCACCTTTTCCACCTCGGCGCGGCGTTGATTCAAAATAGCAGCGTCAGGTGCCAGCGTGACGACCCAAGCGGCGGCTGTCGGCTCGCGCACAAAGGCGGTCTCCTTGCCGCGACGCGGAGAGATCTTCATGAAGTTCTTCAACTGCACATGAGCCAGGTCCTGCGCTTCCTGCTCCGTCTGCTGCGGCTTCCAATCTCTGTTCATCACTCGCCAGTCCATTTCGAAGTAGCTCGTGTCCGCGTTGTCGAACTGCTGCGCCATGGGCAGGTTCTTGAAGGCGAGATCGGCGCTGGCTTGCAGGCCTTTGGCATACGCGGCGCGGATGGTTTCATCCTTTTCCATCTCCCACAGCACCCGCACGGCGCTGACGCAGGTGCAGGAGGTCCAGGTGTGATACTTTGCATACTCAAACACCATCCCGTGCTCGCAGACCTCCAGCCGCGTGCGGTTTTCTTTGCCGCCACGCTCGGCGAGGGCTGTCTGGTAGAGTTTGTCCCACTTGGCATCGCCAGTGACCGCGTGCAGCAATTTGCAGACGAGCAACATGCGCGGCGCGCTGTCGAAGCCGAAGCCGCTGAAGGCACCACGTCGGCCAAAGGGTTGCTCGGCAGGCATTGACCACTTCAGGGCAATGATGGCGTCCGCCGTATCAACGAGATGCTTCGTGATGCGTTGCTTCTCCTTTTCTGTGGCGAGACCCGACTCCCAGTAACGCCACAGCCCAAGAAACCACGGCGACGACTGATCATTCGAGCCCATCGGGTAATGCGACTTTCCATCCGTGGTCACGCCGCGTCCGATGAAGCCCTTCACATCGCTGATGGAGTTTAGCAAAAGCAGGCCTTCCATGAGCTTGCGGGCCTTATCGGCATCTTCCGCCGAATTCGTGCGCTTCCAGCGCAGGATGACCGCATCCATATACAGCCCGTTGAACATCGCCCCGTTCTCGATCGGTGCCCACCAGCCCAACGCATTAGGCTTGCCTTCGCGCAGTTCTTCGGGCGTCGGCAGCGATACCTTCCCGTCCATGTCTGCGAAGTCGATCATGATCCCATACTTGTCGATGAAGCGACGCCAGATCTCGCTGTGAGCTTGCTCTGCTGCAAAGGCTGCATCGCGGGCAAACGACACATGTGGAAGGACTGCGCTCGTGGCGATAGAGGCTTGAAGGAAGGTTCGGCGGTTCATGAATAAAGGATGGAGATTAGCATCGTCTCATGGTGCCACGGGAACGGCAAGGACTTGCTTATCCACCAGCAAACGCTCCCGCAGTTTCGCATAGCTCACGCTTTGCACCGGTGTATCCGCTTTAATCGCCATCACGGCGGCGGTGGCAGCGGACTGCGCGGCGACCATGAAAGTGAACTCAATGCGATAGGCACCGTAGGCCACGTAGCTCGATGACGGGCAGGTCGGGCTGAGGAGGTTGGTGCATTCGGCGGCTTTCGGCACGAGGCAGCGATAGGGAATGCCGCAGGGGATCCAGTCGGGCTCTTTCGACACGTTGAAGACCGCGCCTTCATTCCACACGCGACCGTCTTTCACAAGGCAGCGGGCGCTGTGGAAGTCCGGCGGCCACCAGATGAGGCCCACGCTGTCGTTCACGGGCTCGGGGTTCGCTTTGCGGAGCTGTGCCTCGGTCAAAACGAAGTCGCCGATCATGCGGCGGCCGTTACGGACATAAAAAGCACGCGGCCAACCGTCGTTGTCGGTGAACTCATCTTTGCACAGGCCCCAGACAGCCCAGGCCTCGCGTTGCTGCGCGGGCACGGCCTCGTCCTGCGCCATGAACCAATACAGGCCGTGGATGTAGTCGCGACTCGTGTGCAGCATCGCCTCACGCTCCGCGTAGCTGGCGATGGGGTAGCGATGATTCCAGCCGGTGAAGTTGGACGCGAGCGAGTGCCAGGTGCCGGGATCGCTTTTGCCATTCGGCACTGCGGCATGCGGCGGGCTGATGACGCCGACCGCGGCGAGATAGCGACGCTGCATCTCATAGTGCGTGACGTCGTAGTTCGCAGGCTTCGTGATCGCGATGCGGTTCTCAGGATTCTTGGTCAAGCAGAGGCGGAAGCAGTAGCCCTGAATGCTGTCATCCGCCGCGCCGTGCTCGCCGAGCGGCTCGTCCTGCACGCCAAAGATGATTCCGCTCTTCGGATCGCCCGGCGTCTTGTAGGGATCAATGGGCTTGTCGTGCTGCTTGTGCGTCGTGTCCGTGCGGATGCCGTTGTTCGTCTCGTCATACTTCGCATTTCCCTCACGCCCCACGACAAAGCTCAAGCCCGCGAAGGCCAGCAGATCACCCTCATACGTCGCGTCTATGAAAACCCGCGCCCGCACCTCGGCTCCATTTTCAAAATGCAGCGTCGTGATGCGCGCACCGTCCTTCGTCACGCCCGCCGTTTCCTTTGCGCGATGCCCGCGCAGCACCGTGATGCCCGTTTCCTTCGCCCACGCCTCCCAAACCGCTTCCGCCACATGCGGTTCAAAGCGCCACAGTGACGTGTCCTTGCCACCTGCCGCGAGCATCGCCTCAAACTTCGCCGAGCGATTGTAGTGCGCGTTGATGCGTCGATAAAACTCCAGCGCCAGCCCGCCCACCGCAGGGCTGTTCCGAAACGGCTGGTTGTCGATGTCCGTGCCGCCGAGCCCTTCCACGCTCATGCCACCGAGATGCTGCCCAGCCTCCACGAGAATGACCTTCTTTCCCATCGTCGCGGCTTGCACCGCCGCAATCACCCCCGCGCTCGTGCCGCCGTAGATGCACAGATCGGCCTCCATCGGAGCCGCGGAG
>JBIIUD010000053.1:0-9095 GCA_044340175.1 Verrucomicrobiaceae bacterium | reverse complement strand
CCGCCACCAAGCAGGATGCCTGTATTGCCGAAAAACCAACCCAGTGGCTGGCCCATCATTTTGGCGGCACCCATGGCGGGTAAGAAGCCAAAGAGCCATAAAGGGCCAAGGAGGCGAAGTCTCATTGAATGCATATTAGGGAGTCAGGGCTGGAGGTGGGGGGAGCGTGAGTTGGCGGAAACTAAAGTCTAGCGTGCGAGCGGTTTCAGCACGGTGCGTCCGCTTACGTCAGCTTTTACCCGGGCAGGAGTTGATGGGCCTGGCTCCAGGGCACTTAAATTTTGCAGCAGGGCATTGAACGCTGTCTCGAGACGAGAGAGGCGATCCTGGACATGGCTAAGCGTGGTGGCGCTGTGAAACAGGTCTTTATGAAGAGTCTCGGTTTCGGAGCGTGTTTCATTGCTGACACGGCGCATGTCGGTGTGCAGTGCGGCGGCCAGTTCGTCGAGACGTTGCTCGACCGCGGTGCGGGTTTGATTGAGCTCACTCCGTGTGGCGTGCTGGAGTTCACGAAAGTGGCCGAGCAAATCCTGAGCCGAACGCTGCAGCGCCGCGCGCTCTGGTACTTCGGTTAGAGTCACCGCAGGGCGCTGGGAGAGCGGCGTCGAGAGGTGGGTCTTGGCGGCCTCGCGCTCCTGCTGGATGGAATGCTCCAGGGCCACTGAGAGAGGCGTGGCCACCTGAGTGGGGGTGACTGGAGTGAAAGCGTTCACTGCGGAGAGGGATGGGAATGCAATGGGCATAATTTACAATAATATCCATAAATTACACAAATTCAATGAATTATGCTAGCGAAAAATCAAACTTTCTTGATAAAATAGAGCCAATGACTATCTGAAGAGGTCGTGAGCCGATGAATTGTCGGGGCTGCATCGACACGGGCGTTGACAGCGGAACGGTGTGTTTTATGAAAAAAGCTGGCTTCTTTAAGTCTCCTGAAGTAATTCCATTTCGTCATGTCCCAACCCTCCCACGGCTACACTGAAGACAGCATCAAATCTCTGGATTGGAGAGAGCATATTCGGCTGCGGCCAGGCATGTACATTGGCAAGTTAGGCGATGGGTCTCAGCCTGAGGATGGGATTTATGTGTTGCTCAAGGAAGTCGTGGACAACGCGATCGACGAACATGTGATGGGCTACGGAAGTCAGGTGGACATCACGATTGGTGCGGACCAGCAGGTGACGGTGCGTGACTATGGGCGTGGCATTCCGCTTGGAAAGTTGATGGAGTGTGCGGCTCAGATCAATACGGGAGCCAAGTATGATAGCGAGGTGTTCAAGCGTTCGGTGGGGCTGAACGGCGTCGGCATTAAAGCGGTGAATGCTTTGTCAGAGTTTTTCGAGATTCAGGCGTTTCGTGAGAAGAAAACGCGGGCCATTGAGTTTCAGCGCGGGCTTGTGAAGTATGAGATGAAGATGCCGAAGGATTCGGAAGGGGTGGATGGCACGCAGATTGCATTTCGCCCAGACCCTGAGAGCTTCACGGCGCAGGTGCATTACAAGCTGGATTACGTTCGGGAAATGCTGCGGTTTTACTCCTGGCTGAATCCGGGACTTACGTTGACGCTCAACGGTGAGAAATTCAAATCTAAGAACGGCCTGGTGGATTTGATCCAAGCGAAACTGACGGAAGAGCCGCTCTACCCTGTGATTCACATTGATGGAGAGGACGTGGAGGTGGCCTTTACCCACGGGACAGGCTACGGAGAAGAATACTACAGTTTTGTGAACGGGCAGCACACGACGCAGGGGGGGACGCATTTGGCGGCTTTCCGGGAGGCGGTGGTCGCTGGGTGCCGCACCTTCTTCAACAAACAGTTTGAGCCTAATGATGTGCGTGGGTCGTTGATCGCGGCGGTGAGTGTGAAGGTGCAGGAGCCGGTGTTTGAGAGCCAAACCAAGACCAAGCTGGGATCGACCCACATGGAGCCACATGGGCGTAATTTGCGGGGTCACATCTCCAGTGTGGTGGCACAGCAATTGGACAATTACCTGCATAAGCACGCGCAAGTGGCCAAGGCGCTCCAAGAAAAGATCTTGGCCAATGAAAAAGAGCGGAAGGAGATCAGCGGGATTCAAAAGGCAGCACGGGAGAGCGCGCGCAAGGCTAAGGTTCATAACAAGAAGCTCAGGGACTGCCGCATTCATCTAGACAGCAAAGACAAGCAGAGGGAGGAAAGCACCATCTTCATTACTGAGGGTGACAGTGCCAGTGGGTCCATCACCAAAAGTCGGGACGTGAATACCCAGGCGGTGTTCAGTCTCCGGGGCAAGCCTTTGAACTGCTTTGGACTATCCCGCAAGGTGGTCTATGAGAATGAAGAGTTCTATCTGTTGGCCAATGCTTTGAGCATTGACGAAAACATTGAGGACCTGCGCTACAACAAGATCGTTTTGGCAACGGATGCAGATGTCGATGGCATGCACATTCGGCTGCTGATGATCACGTTCTTCCTGCAGTTTTTCAAGGAGTTGGCGCACGATCCAAACGTGCGTCAGGGGCACCTGTATATTTTACAGACGCCGCTCTTCCGCGTGCGAAACAAGAAGGAGACTTTGTATTGCTATAATGAGGAAGAGAAGCAACGGGCGTTGAATCGGCTGGGGCGGAATGCGGAGATCACCCGCTTCAAAGGGCTGGGAGAGATCAGTCCGGACGAGTTTAAGCACTTTATCGGGCCTGACATGCGTCTGGAGCCCGTGCTGATGCCTGAGCACAAGAGCATCAAAGAGCTGCTCACCTTTTACATGGGCAAAAACACGCCTGACCGACAGACCTACATCGTGGACAATCTGCGGGTGGAGCCGGAATTGGAAGCCCGGGTTGAAGAACCTACCAAGACATTGCCGGAGGCGGCGTAATATTCGCAGGTCAGCGCGAAGGAATGTCCATCAGGCTGGGAATGTTTGCGGGCAGTCCTGGCAGAGTGGGGGCGGGCGTCGCGGGGGGTGGGGTATCTGATTTCAAGTAACGCAGCAGCGCGCTGTTGGTGGTGAGAATCAAGTTGGTGTCAGCCGTGAGCACCGTTTTGTAGGTCTCCATGGTTTTGAGGAACTCAAACAGCTCACGTGCTGCAGGGGTGGTGTTGTAGGCTTTGGCGTAAATTTCGATGGCTTTGGCATCAGCAGCGCCTTCGATCTCCTGGACCTTACGGTAAGCTTCGGATTCGATTTGTAGGAGGTCGCGCTCTTTATTTCCCAGGATCTTGGCGGCTTCCCCGGCGCCTTCGGAACGGAAACGTTCGGCGATCTGCTCGCGCTCACTGATCATGCGTTGGTAGATCGTCTCTGAGACGGAGTCATTGTAATTGAGCCGCTTGAAGCGGACATCCAGCAGTTCGATGCCGAAGCTTTTCACTTTGGGTGCGGCGGCGGTAAAGATTTCTTTTTCCAGCAGGGTGCGGCCTTTGGAGATGGGGGCCATGACGGCCAGGCGGGCATCTGGCATGGCTTGTTCATCCAGCACGGGCTTGCGATCTTTTGTGGTACGGACGGCTTCGATGAAGTCGTGGCGGGCGATGACATTGCGGGTCTCACTGCCGAGGATGTCATCCAGGCGGGACTGGGCGCTGCGTTCGTCGCGCAGTTGCTGATAGAAGGTGAGGGGGTCTTTAATGCGCCAGCGGCCAAAGGTGTTCACAACGATGTAAACTTTGTCCTTGGTGGGCATTCTGGTAGAAGGGCCATCCCACTCGAGGATGCGCTTTTCGAAGCGATTGACCGTTTGAATGAACGGGGTCTTGAGATGAAAACCGGCCTGGACAATCGGTTCCCCGACGGGTTTGCCGAACTGGGTGATGACGATTTGCTCCCCTTCACTGACGGTGTAGAAGGAGGCGTTGAGGACGATGATGAGAAGGACCGCAATGAGGGCGGCGAAGGAAGAGAGGAGGGCTTTCACGAATAGAAAAGGCAGGGGTTGGCGTCGATCGAGGGCTTATTGGGCGCTAGGCGCGGCGGGCGTGGCGGGCGCGGTTTTGTGAGGCAGGCTGAGGAAGGGGAGAAATTGAGGCGCGGCCTCATCAAGGATGACTTTCCCTGGAATGGTGGATAGCACGGCGCTCATGGTTTCAAGGTAGAGGCGCTTGCGAGTGACTTCGGGGGCCTTTTCGTATTCGGTGAGTTGAGCTAGGAAGCGGGTGGCGTCACCTTCGGCTTCGTTGATGCGCTTGGTGGCGTAGCCTTCAGCCGCGCTGAGTTTCTGTTCGGCCTCGCCACTGGCACGGGGCACGGCACGATTGTATTCGCCATTGGCTTGGTTGATGAGTTGTTCCTTCTCCTGCTGAGCGCGGTTAACCTCGTCGAAGGAGGCTTGCACAGGCGGGGGCGGGTTGACGTTGCGCAGCTGGACCTGATCGATCTTTACGCCGATGCCAAGTTGTTTCACGGCTTGGTCCAGACGGTCCAGGGCTTGGACCTCCATGTCTTGACGTCCGACGGTCAGCACTTCGTCAATGGTCCTGTCTCCGACGACTTCCCGCATGACGGCCTCAGTGATATCACGGAGGGTTTTGGGGGGTTCCCGAAAATTAAAGATGTAATCACGGGCGCTCTCAATGTGATATTGCACGACCCACTCGACCACGGCGGTGTTTTGGTCCCCAGTGACCATGGTTTTCTCCATTTCCTGATCGCCACGGGTGCCGGCGTATTGGTAGGGATTGGTGCTGCCCTCGGTGCCAAAGCCAAACTCGAGTTTTTGTTGGCGGCGGATTTCGACGATGGTTTTTTTGTCGATGCCAAACGGCAGCTTGAAACGCAGGCCGGGCTCAGTGGTATCGTGGTAGGCTCCGAAGCGTTGAATGACGGCGACACCTTCGGCGGGGACTTGATAGACGGATGACAGCAGGCCGAGCAGGAGGAGCGGAATCAAGAGGAAGGGGAGCAACCGACCGGGGCGGAAATCGATCTTGGGAAGCTGGGGCAGGGCGGGGGGACGATTATTGGCCATGGGTCAGCCTAGGGCGGCGCAGGCGTGGGTGCAACCCTGGATGGCAGGACTTATGGGGCGAGTTCAGAAAGGTAAATTTCCCCTAGCCATGGCGAAAATGTCCGCTACGATGTCCGCCCCTCTGGCACTGCGCCGACCCGATCCATGGCAGAAACAACCACACCCTCACTACGGCTGGGACTTCCGAAAGGAAGCCTCCAGGAGCCGACGCTGGAGTTGCTCAAGCGTGCGGGTTTCCATGTGGTGGTTTCTTCCCGTAGCTATCGTCCGACGGTCAACGATGCGGAGTTGGAACTGCGGCTCCTGCGGGCGCAAGAAATTGGTCGGTATGTGGACCACGGCTTTTTGGATTGCGGAATCACGGGCCGGGATTGGGTCGTCGAAAATGGAGCGGATGTGGAGGTCATTACCGATCTGCGCTACAGCCGGGCGACTTCGAAGCCTACGCGCTGGGTGTTGGTGGTGCCTGAGGACTCTCCGATCCAGTCGGTTAAAGACTTGGAAGGAAAGCGCATTTCTACGGAAGCCGTGGGCATGACGCAAAAATACCTCGAAAAACACGGTGTGCGTGCGGAGGTCGAGTTTAGCTGGGGCGCCACCGAGGTGAAGGTTCCTGAGTTGGTCGATGCCATCGTGGACATTACGGAGACTGGTTCCTCATTGAGGGCGAACAAGTTGCGCATCGTGGATACTCTGATGGAGAGTTATCCCCAACTGGTGGCTAGCCGTGCGGCTGCGGCGGACCCGTGGAAGCGGGAAAAAATGGAAACTTTGGCGCTGCTTTTACGCGCCGCTTTGGAGGCGCGCGACAAGGTCGGCCTCAAAATGAATGTTCCGGCCTCGGGGCTGGAGAAAGTGATCGAATGCCTGCCGTCCATGCGACAGCCGACCATTTCTTCCCTGTCCAATTCGGACTGGGTGGCGGTGGAAACGGTGATTGATGAATCGGTAGTGCGGGAGATCATCCCACGTCTCAAATCCCTTGGGGCGGAAGGCATCGTGGAATACCCACTCAACAAGGTCGTTCCGTGACGGGACGTTTCTAGAAACAACAGGAGAACACAAACATGGGCTCGCTCAAAAAGCGCAGAAAGACAAAGATCAACAAGCACAAGCGGAAGAAGCGCATGCGCGCGAACCGCCACAAGAAGCGTTTGCGCTACCGGAGCTAGGCGGTAGTCTGCCTGCCATGGTCTGTCAGAATCCAGTGCGTCGAGTTTTTGCGAAGGCGTTTGGAGGACGGTGGGGACATGGCAGTCGCTATCAACCGCCAGTGTCGGTGCCGTCGCTCCGCATTTTCTTGTTTCATCGGCCTCAACTCGGTCGGCTATCGAATCGTGTCACCGACACGCTCGAGCGTCGTGCCCTGTTGAGGTCGTTTTTTGTTCATGGGATGAGTTTTGGCCGCCGCTGGTTGCCGCGGGTTCTTGGGGTCTTTCTGCTACTTGGATTTCCCTGTGTTCTGCAAGCTCAGGACGACGTCAGCCTGCCCGTACCACCTGCGATGCGGGAACCGACTGATGTCGGGCCAGCAAAAAGCGGGGTGAAATCAGTCGATAAGCCTGGAGCCGACATCGCGCATGTCGGGACAATGGGTGTGCTCAAATCTGCGGGCTTGGAGGCCCGCCTTTCGCCAGAAACCCGGGCGCGTGCGTCCGCGCTAGCCCATTACAGTGCGGGGCTGCAAGCTGAGGACGATGGTGAGATGGAGACCGCTTTCAAGCATTACCGGGAAGTGCTGCGGGCAGACGTCGAGGAACCGGACTTGGTGCGCAAAGCTACCGCATTGGCGGTGAGATATGGATCGGCAGAGGAAGCCGAGGCTTTGCTGGTGGAGCGTATGAAGGCTGTTTCTGAGAGGCCGGGGCCGACGTTGCGACTGGTCGAGTTTTTGGATGCGTATCAGTCAGGAGAGGCCGCAGCAGAGCGCGCGGATAAGCTGATGGCTGAAGTATTGGCTCGGTTTCCTTTGAATGCGGAGGTTGTCACTTCGGTCGTGCTGCGGCATTTGGTTAAAGGCCGACGGGATCTGGCCATTCAGGTTTTGAAAGTGGCGGCGGACAGCCGTGAAGGAGATGCGGCTCTCTGGTTGGCTTTGGCGGGGGTGGCGCAGGAAGTCTGGCCGCTGGGGCAGACTGAGGTGGCGGACGAGCACCGGCAGGAGGTGAACGTGTTTTATGAACGGGCTCTGGCGGCAGCTACTGCGGCGAACGAGCGCACTCAGATTTTGGCGGTCGCGCAGTATTATGTGCTCAGCAATCAACTGACCGCCGCCCGGCGTATCTGCGAAACCATGGTGGCAAGGGATGGCGATCTCACGGCGCGCAAGCTTCTGTATCGACTTTACGAGTCTGAGGACCTCAAGGAAAAAGCCCTGGCACTGCTGGAAGGCATTGTCCGGGATGACCCCAAGGATGTCATGCAGCGGCGGTTGCTGGTCGAGGTGCTGGAGAAGCGTCAGCAATTCCCTGAGGCGGCCAAGCACTTGGAGGCTGCGATTCAGGTAGGCACAGGAACGGCAGCTGATTATGAAAAGCTGGCCAATCTTTGGCTGGGTTTACAGCAGCCTGAGAAGGCGATCACTCTGTTAGCTAGAGCGATTCGGCTGTTTCCAGACACCCCTGGCTTCTTCGCTCAGGCGGGTATGGCCCATGCGGCCAAAGAGGATCTGCCGCGTGCTATCGAGTTTTTTACTCAGGCGCAAAAGCTCGGCGCGGTAGGTGGCACTCAGACCTTCAACCATCGCTTCCATTTCCGCTTTGGTGCCGTATTGGAGCAGGCAGAGCGGCATGAGGAGGCTGAGGCTCAATTGCGGTTGTCCATTGAGATGACCCCGGAGACCGATGTCGACTTTCAGGCCAATACGATGAATTACTTGGGCTACATGTGGATCGAGCAGGGACAGAAGCTGGATGAGGCAGAAAAGATGATTCAACGCGCCGTTCAGTTGGAGCCTGAGAATCCTGCTTTCATCGACAGCCTCGGCTGGCTCTACCATAAGCAAGGCCGCCATGCTGAGGCTCTGGCGGAGTTGAAGAAGGCTGAGGGCCTGCTGAAGGAGCTCGAACCGGGTGACGCCGAAATCTTGGAGCACATATCGGCGGTGCAGGAGGCGCTCGGCAATCGTGCGGAGGCTGTGGAAACGCTGAAGCGTGCCGCCGCGCTGCAGACCCCAGATGAAGCGGTTGCGCGCCGTGTGCTTGAAAGGCTGAAGCGTCTGAGTGAGCCGCCTTGAGCCAGTGGCGGTCTGCGGACGCTATCGAATACCGAAACGCGTAATCTGCGTGCGCCTGAGATTGAATCTGCGGTGGATGGGTGAATGGTGCGGCATGAATCGTGCGCTTTGGATTGGGTTGTTGGCGGGAATGCTGCTGTTGGGACTGGCTGGCTGCAAGCCGGGCGGGCAGGTGCGGCCTTTGGTGATTGGGATGGATGCGACCTACCGGCCTTTTGAATACGTCGATGAGAAGGGGCAGATCACGGGGGTGAGTGTGGAGATTGGCCGTGCCATCGCGAAGGAACTGGGACGGGAGGTGGTGTTTCGGAACATCAACTTTGACGGATTGATCATGGCGCTGAAGACGGGGTCGATCGATATGATCATTTCTTCAATGACGGCGAATGAGGAGCGGCGGAAGTCGATCCTATTTTCTGAGCCCTATGTGAAGACGGGGCTATCGGTTCTGGTGGCCAAGGGATCGCCGGTGCAGGCGGCGGCGGATCTGAGAGGGGCGGGACGGAAGTTGGCGGTGAGGATCGGCACGACGGGGGAGACTTGGTGCGCTCAGCATCTGCCGGAGGCGCAGTTGGTACGATTGGACACGGATGCGGCTTGCGTGCTGGAGGTGGTGAATGGCTCAGTGGACGCCTGGGTCTATGATCAAATCTCGGTGATGAACTACCACGCGCAGCATGTGGCACAAACGCGGGCGCTGCTGGCTCCGCTGCGGGAGGAGTTTTGGGCTGTGGGAATGGCGAAAACGGCGGATGCGGCGCTGGTGGGCGGGGTCAATGTAGCGTTGAAAAAGATGCGTGAGCAGGGGGCGTTTGGGGCGCTGGCAGATCGGTTTCTCGCGGCGGAACGGGATCTCATGAAGCAGCAGGGCCTGCCGTTTGTGTTTGAGTTGGAATGAAGCTGGACT
>JBIIUD010000052.1:0-9104 GCA_044340175.1 Verrucomicrobiaceae bacterium | reverse complement strand
GAACAAAGGCGAAAGCATCGGCGTCACGGATGAAACCGGCTCGCCCATCGGCGGAGCCTCCAAACGCAGCCTCAAAGTGCAGGACGTGCCCGGTTTGAAGAACAGCTACGATCCGGTGCTCGATATCTACCCCAAGTGGGCCGAGTCCGGCAGCTACCACGTGAGCTTTGATATCATGGCCCAGCCCGGTGCCGACTGGTTCTTCGAGATGCGCAACAAAGGGGGCGAGTTCGCCGCCGGCCCGTATCTACGCTGGCAAAAAGGCGCGCTCGTCGCCAACAACACCGCCAGCCAGAAACTCGCCGACGTGAAACCCGGCGAATGGCTCCGCATCGACCTCACCGCCACCACCGGAGCCGCCAAGTATGACGTCGCCCTCACTCGGCAGGACGGCGCCAAGACCGAGTTCAAAGCCATCCCCTGCAAACCCACCTGGACCGAAGCCCACTACCTCCTTTTCAGCGCCCTCGGAACGACGAAGACCGCCTTCTTTATCGACAACGTGAAGCTGGAATCAGGCAAATAGGGGTCGCATTTCGCACAGTCTTTGTCGTGGCGTGAGGCAGGGCCTCTTCGCTATGCTACGGCACCATGAAAACCATCCAAACTGATGTTCTTGTCTGTGGCGGCGGCTGCGCAGGGATCGCCGCCGCGCTTTCGTCAGCACGCAATGGCGCAAAGACCTTGCTCATCGAACGCGCGGGCTTTTCTGGCGGCATCATCACCACGGTCGGATTGCCTTACTTTGACGGGTTGATCGACAAGCCGAGCGGACGCTTTGTCGTGAAAGGCATCGCGCTGGAGCTGCTGCAGCGGCTGGGCATTGCGAAGCCGGGGGCTAAATCCATCGACGACCTGCCGCCGGAGCTGGTGACGAAGTATTGGGGCAGCATGTGGATTCCGAATGTGGAGCACTTCAAGGTGCTCACAGATGAACTCATCCTCCAGCACTCGGAGAGGCTCAAAGTGCTCTACCACAGCGTGGCGTGCGATGTGGAGGTGAAGGAAGGCCGTGTTGCGGCGGTGATCATCGCCAACAAAGACGGACTCACGCGGGTGGAGGCCAAACAGGTCATCGACTGCACCGGCGATGGCGACATCGCGCACTGGGCAGGCTGCCCGACGATCTCGTCGAAGCCGCTCATGCCGCTGACGATGCATTTTCGCATCGGGAACGTCGTTCCGGTGAAGGAGACGAAGGATGCCGCGAAGAAGGTGCTCATCGAAGCGCACCAAGAAGGCCGCCTTGCGAACTTCTACGGCCCCGGGCTGATTTTCGCCTTCGCGAAGGACGAGTGCTACGTCCACGCCACTCGCGTGCCGGCCGATGCGACGAATGCCGCCGACTTCACCCGCGCGGAGATTCAAGGTCGCAAGGACGCATGGACCATCTTCAACGAATGGAAGGCGAAGGTGCCCGGCTTTGAAAACAGCTACTACATCATGAGCGGCCCATACATCGGCGTGCGGGACACTCGCCGCATCGTGGGGCTGAACGTGCTCACGCTCGAAGATCTGCAAAAAACCACGCGCCACGACGACGCGGTCGCCACCGGCTGCTGGTTCCTCGACATCCATCCGCCGGAGGTCTCCGTCGATAAACCCTTCACCGGCTCCGGCTTCCAGCCGAAGCCCTACGACATCTCGTATCGCACCCTCGTGCCGCAAAAGGTGAGCAACCTGCTCGTCGCCGGCCGCTGCCACAGCGCCAGCAGCGAAGCCAGCGCCTCCAGCCGCGTCACCGCCACCGCCATGGCCCTTGGCGAAGCCGCCGGAACCGCCGCCGCGCTCGCGATGAAGGCGAAGAGCGAAGTCGGCACGCTGGATGGCGTGAAGGTGCGTGAAATGCTCGCGAAGCAGAATGCGGGACCGTTTAGCGATGCTTAGAAAGTGGCTGCGGCTTTAGCCGCATCAGAAAAGTGGTTTCGGCTTTAGCCGAAATTTGATCTACTCAAAGACGATGACACCAAACTCACCCGAGACTCCAAACGAAGACTCTTCGGCTAAAGCCGAAGCCACGTTCTTTCGCCCTCACGACGAGCTTCACATTCATCGGGGAAACCTGCCGCACTGGCGGCAAACCAACGTGACCTACTTCGTCACCACGCGTCTCGCAGACTCCATGCCGCAGGAGAAACTCCGCGAATGGCAAACCAAACGCGATGCCTGGCTCGCAGCTCACGGTCTGCAAAATCCCTCCGCCATTCATCAACTCCCCGAAGATCAACAGCACGAGTTCCACTCTATCTTCACCAAAGAATGGCACCAGTGGCTCGATGCGGGCTACGGCGAGTGTCAGCTTCGTCGTCCCGAGGTGAGAGACGTTTTGATAAAGCGCCTCCATGCCGAGCCTTCACTCGACGCCTGGGTGATCATGCCAAATCATCTTCATGCGCTAGTTGCCTCTGAAAACCAGGGACTCGGTGACGTGCTGCAAAACTGGAAGGGCGGCAGTTCCTTTGAGATCAATCGACTTCTCGGACGCAACGGACCGCTTTGGCAAAAGGAGCCGTATGACCACATCGTCAGGTCCGAGGCCCAGTTTCAACACTACCGACGCTACATCGCCGAGAACCCAATCAAGGCTGGTTTGGAGCCGCACGAATACGCAGTGGGTCTTGGCAAGCAGCTGTTCAAAGTGGCTTCGGCTTTAGCCGAAGTTCTTCAACGATCACCTCGCCCCTAAATCACTGACACCATGCTCAATTCAATTACCCCAGATGCGGCTAAAGCCGCAGCCACGTTCTTCACCCGCCGCGAAGCGCTGCTCAATGCCCTCAAAGGCACCGTCGCAGCTGCCGTGGCCACGCCGATCATCGTTCAAGCCACGCCTGATTCTTCCGCTCAAGCCGAAGCCACCTTTGTCCCTGAAAACGATTATCCCTTTTTCGGCTACGAGCCTGATTCACTCGCATGAAACCCCTACTCGCTCTCTTTCTCACCTTCACCACCGTGCTCGCTGCGGAGCAGGCGGATGTCGTTGTGGTCGCGGCCAATCCAGCCGGAGTCGCCGCGGCCGTGGCGGCGGCGAAAAGCGGTGCGAAGGTCATCGTGCTCGAAGAATCGGCGCACGTCGGCGGCATTGTGGCGGGCGGTTTGACCAATACCGACATCCGCAAGCACGGCGCGGTGGGCGGGCTCTACAACGAGTTCAAACGCCGCATTGTGGAGCACTACACCAGGACCTACGGTGCGGACTCGAAGCAGGTGAAGGTGTGCAAGGGCGGCAACATGTTCGAGCCGCACATCGCGGAGAAGGTGTTCCGCGACATGCTGGCGGCGGAGAAGAACATCACGCTGCTTCAGCGGCAGCGAGTCATCGCGGCGCGTGTCATCGGCAGCGATGGAGCGGAGAGGGCCGCGACACCGGGCAAACGCATCGATGGAGCCGCGCCGAAGGACTTTGGACCGACGGTGAAACTCGTCAGCATCACGGCGGAGGATGTGAGCAAGCCCGGCACGCAGACCGAGTTCCGCGCAGCGACCTTCATCGACTGCACTTACGAGGGCGATCTCGCGGCACTTGCGGGCGTGCCCTATCGCGTCGGTCGCGAGAGCCGGGCGACCTTTGGCGAGCCTCACGCCGGGCACATCTACGTCCGCTTCAAAGACTACAATCCGCTGCCCGGCTCCACGGGTGAGGCCGATGATGGCATCCAGGCCTTTTGCTTCCGCTTTCATCTCACGAAGGACAGAGCGAACTCCGTGCCGGTGGAGAAGCCAGCCGCGTTCCATCGCGACGACTACCGACACGTCCTCGCGCAAATCGCCGAGGGCAAAATCACGCGCTTCAATCAAGTCATCCAGCTCTACGAGATGCCGAACGGGAAGTTCGAGGTGAACAGCGATCATCCGCATCACGACACCGGCGTGCCTGCCGAGTCGCTCGATCTGGCCGAGGAAAACTGGCGCTGGCCCGAAGCCGGGCCCGCCGAGCGCGAACGCATATTTGCCCGCTACTGGAGTCACAACGAAGGCCTCGTGTGGCTACTGCAAAACGATCCTGCCGTGCCCCAGGCCATCCGCGATGAAGCCAGCCAGTGGGGTTTTCCGAAGGATGAATTCACCGATCATCGCCACCGCCCGCATCACATCTATGTGCGCCAAGGCCGACGCATCTGGGGCGAATACACGCTGACGCAAAACGACGCCAAACCCACCTTCGACACCGGACTGCCTGCGCGCTTCGCCGATGGCATTGCGGTGACGGAGTTCGAGTTCGACTCGCACGCCGTGCGCAAATACGACCCCGCGTATCCGCTGCTGCGTCCAGGCTACTTCTTCATCTCTCACGATCCCTTCCAGCTCCCGTATCGCATCCTGGTGCCGAAGTGTGTCGATGGCCTGCTTGTCCCCGTGGCATGTTCCGCGAGCCATGTCGGCTATCAAACCCTGCGCATGGAGCCCGTCTTCATGGCCTTGGGTGAAGCCTGTGGCATCGCTGCGACCAAAGCGCAAACCTCAGGCAGCAGCGTTCGCGCAGTCGATATGAAGTCCGTGCAGCGCGAAATCGTAAAACGCGGCGGCGTGGTGCTTTATGAAAATGTGGCGATCACGCCTCCAGGACTTTGACCGCGGCTACTTTTTTCGCCCTCATGCGCATAAAACCCGCTCCTCGTGCGACCTTCATGAAAAGCGATGCCGTCCGATCTCCAGCACCTCCAGCGCTACGCCACCACAGGCGATGCTCACGCGTTCCGTGAGCTGGTGCAGGCGCATGGGGCCATGGTGCATGCCACGGCGTTGCGGGTAACGCGCGATGCGGCGGCGGCGCAGGATGTGGCGCAAGAGACTTTTCTGGAGCTGGCGCGAAAGGCGGGCAGCATCACCCAATCCGTCGCCGCGTGGCTGCATCGTGTGGCGTGGAACCCGGCTTCTTATCCCCTGACGCTGATGAATCGTCACAGACAATTTTTTGACAAGGACCGCGTATCTCATAACTTGGTTAGTCTCGTAAAGGGAAGAAATGCTAGCCGCCCAACAGCCGATGGGAAGCTGGCGACCGCCCGATTTTGAACCCCATTGATAAACACCGATGCTGATTTTCCATTGTCGTAAAGTAATTCAGTAAGTTTGATTCGTTCCCGCCTCCTCGCATTAACCTCAAGTATCGAAAACCATGAACAACCTCCGTCCTCTGGCTTCCGCCCCGTTCTCCAAGTTTGGCCTTCGTGTCGCACTTCTTTTCCTCGTCGGATGGTTGTCATTCTCTGCAGTAGCTTCCTTGCAGGCAGCTCCTGTTTATCGTCTTCAAGTCACGCAGTCGTCGGTTTTGAAAGTGGGTGAAGAAATCGCGTCCTGGGAGAGCCGGATTCTCATTCTGCGCCCGAGCCCAGGCGACAACTTTTGGTATCGTCTGCCGCACACGGTCCAGGTGACGGGGGATCTCCCACCGGGCATTCGTCTGGAGCAAAAAGGCGAGGGGTTCCACGACCTCGCTCATTTCGCGGGTACGCCGACACAGGCCGGGCAGTTCACCGTGCAGGTGCAGGCGAGGATGGCCGATGGGCTGACGACGACGCGGGAAAGCGTCACTTTCGTTATCGCCGATCCGCGGGACGAAACCTACACCGTGCGGACTTGGGGTCTGACTCGGTTCCGTCAGGGTTTGCAGGTGGGCAATGCGGGTGCGTTTCTCGTCGACCAATCGCAGTCCTTGCTGAAGGCTCCGGCGACTGTGCAGGCCACTGGATTGCCTGTAGGCGTGACGGTAGCGGCGAGTGGTTCTCCTGGTTATTACGCGATTCAGGGTGCGCCTGAGGTGGCGGGCCAGTTCTCGGTGAAGCTCGCTTTCAAATGGCCCGATGGTGCATTGATCGCCGAGACGACGGCGGACTTGGAGGTGCTCCCGGAGGATTACAAGCCGAAGCAAACGCTCTCGGTGGTTGTCCTTGGACCGATCCGGAAAAATGTGGCCTATGCCCCGTCTGGCTACCGGGCACCATTCCTCTACGTGGAAGATGAGTTCGGGGCTCGCTCGTCGGAGCAGTTGACCATCACCACCACCGGGCTGCCACCAGGGCTGTCCATTGACTCGCAGAACCCTGGCATGGGCTTCGTCGTCGGTCGTCCCACGGAAGCGGGCACCTTTGCCACCACCTTCCGCGCCACTCTTCCCGACGGCACCACCACGAACCTGGTGGAAACCTCGATCGAAGTCCTGCCTGCCATTCCGTTTGCCGAAGCCGCCGGCACCTACGACAGCGTTGTCCAGCGCTCCGAGGCATTGAACGGCAATAATGGTGGACGTCTCCGCTTCACCCTGACACAGCGTGGCCAAGCCACGGGATTTCTCATCCACAATCTCGTTCGCTATCCCTTCTCCAGTGCGGCAATGACGCTCGATCCTGACACCGGCGCTGTGACCATTACGCCGCCTGGGGCAGGCGTAACGGTGCGCGGCAGCATCGCTCTTAGTGATGAGTTTTCCGCAGGAAGCCCGCAGCTTTATTTCACCTTTGATGGTGAGGTCGCCAATGCCAACAGCGCCGCCGCCGTCAACGGTGCTCGCGCCACCGCTCGCAGCGCCGCCGATCCGAGCCCGTACACCAGTGACAAGAAGATCAACCTCGTCTTCGTCAACGACAGCAGCTCGCCCGCAGGTCAGCCCTCGGGTGCTGGTTTCCTCGCGGCCAGCATCTCGCCCGTCGGCAATGTGACACTCACCGTTTGGGCTCCCGATGGCAGCGCGCCGGTGAGTCTGGCGACCACGCTTTCGGAAACATCGTATGGCGCGACATTCCCTGTCTATTTCATCCTCCCCAACTCGAGTGGTTCCAGCACGCTCGCCGGGCAAATTTTCGTCAATGCTGATGGCGACGCCGCAGGCGAACTCACCTGGTATCAATCGGCGACCAATCGCGGAGCCTTCCCCGATGGCATCTCGCTCGTGGAGTACACGGGTGTCATCGGCTCACGCTACGTCCCCGAGGCCGCTGGCCTGAATTTGCTCGGCCTCGAGGAAAGCATCAAGGTAGCTCAACTCGACCTCATCGGTGAGGACGTGCCCGCCGAGCCCGAAGTCGCACTCACCGTGCAACGCGCCAATATGAAGATCGCCGCCAGTGCCAAAGTCAGCGGCGTGAAAATGCAGTTCGACAGGAAGTCAGGCATCCTCACCGGCAGCCTGACCCTGCCCGCGACGAAGACCAGCCGAGCTCGCCCCGTGACCTTCCGTGGTGTGAGAACGCCGAAAGGCACCGGCATTATCGGCCACTTCGCCGCTCCCAGTGCCGCCAAAGCGACTCGCCGAGTCGCCGGAACGCTGAGAATCAGCGCTCGATAAGGACGCTGTGCGGACCTTGCGCCCGGTGTGAGAAAGAGTCATGAGGCTGTGGCAACCGGCTGCGTCATGGCTCTCTTCCTGATGATGATTCGGCTGAAGCCAAAGCCACTTTGCTATCGCGTCGTATCTCCTTGATGCCACCTGCCAGGGACCAGCGTTTGGCGCGGAATCTTGGGCAAGCCGAAGCGCCGATGCTCGACGGCGGAGACAAGGGTATCGATGGCGGTTGAGGCGATCATGGCGGCATTCACGTCGATACCGCTCGCGTGGTGCTGAGTGCCGCCGCCGGGGCGGACGGTGACGTAGGCGAGTCCGATGTCCTGTGGCGCGTTATAGCCAATGCGCTTCAACAAATCGGTCATGCCACGCCAGCGAGAGACGATGCAGTCCACGTCGTGTTTCTTGATCCATTTCGCGATCTGCCTCGCACCTGCTCCATCGAGCGCCTCGACTAGGCATGGGTCAAAAGTGGGATGGCCCGGGTTCTGCATCGCAAAACGAATGCGACCGGCTGTGAGTTCGAAAAGCGCTCCCCTTTCCAGATGATGAGTCGTGGCCACTCCGATGCGTCGGTAGCCGCGGGCAGCCAGAGACTCATAGAGGTGCTGGATGTTCTGTCGATCATCTGCGTCCACGACATCGACGATGCGCCGCTTTGGCTCGGCTCCGTGGTGGACGAAGGCGAATTTCTTCCAGTCCCATTTCCAGTCGTCGTAATCGACTTTCCAGAAGATGCTGGCCCAGACGCCGTGGATGCCGCGTGCGCGGAAGATGCGTGCGAGCTTGCGGGCATCGCCGGGTTTGACGTTGAAGTTGGTTTCGAGCGTGTAGCCTAGTTCCTCGGCTCGCTTTTGCGCCGGAGGCAAAAACTGGTCGATCAAGCCCTTCATGTCCGGATCGGCGGGATCGAGATTGGTGATCCAGGCGACGGTGCCTTGGAAGGAGCGCTGCTTGGACGAGCGCAGGTGCTTCATGAGTTCGGAGAGCTTGGCATCGCGCTTGTAGCCGATTTTTTCGGCCGCTTTCGTGACCTGATGGCGCACGGCCTCCGTGATGCGGGCGTCGCCGCGCAACGCACGCGAGACGGTGGCGCTGTGGATGCCGAGATGGCCGGCGATATCGCGGAGGGTGGGGCGTGTTTTCTTGCTCATGCAACGGTTGCACAAATAGCAGCTTTTTCTTTGCGGGCAATTCATCAAAAATGCTCGCTTGCGCCTTCTCTTGAGGCTCGTGCCCGCCTTTTCCGTTCAGATCACAACCAGCCAACTTCAACTCCGCCTCATGAACTGCTTCCGAGTCCAGCTTGCGTCATTGCTCGCCGGACCCAAAATCGCTGCAACCGGCACCGGCGACACCCGCGTCTTCTACCGCCTGAAAATCTCCCGTCCCTGAGCGCCTTCCCTTCGTCAAACCACCTCCTTCCCATGCCCACCCAACATCGCCTCGCCCTCATCGCGACCCTGTTGGTCGCCGCCCTGCCCGCCCGCGTCTTCTACCGTCTCCAAGTCACTGCCCCTGAGCCCATTCAAACCAACCCACCCTGTCTCCAATCTTTCCAATTAGCCGATGAAACGCCGCAAAAACCTCGTTCTCAGAATCACATCCCTCGCCGCGCTTGGCCTACTCTTCTTTTTGCTCCGCGAACCGGACCAGCGTGAAAACCAAACGCCCGCCACAGCAGGCGAGTCACCCCAATCCTCCGCGGCGGCCGTGCCCGCCCCGTCCGCGCCCCGGTCGCTTTCGTCCGCGACATCCCTGCCTATCGCCAACACCGTGGCGGCAAATACGCCCCCGGCCCCCCCCCGTCCCCCCCCCCCCG
>JBIIUD010000051.1:0-9160 GCA_044340175.1 Verrucomicrobiaceae bacterium | reverse complement strand
AATGGCCTCGACAGGGAAGGTTTTTGAGACGGCCATGAGTTCGATGGTCGCGGGATCACGCGCGGCGCGGGTAGCTGCGGCGTGGAGACGCTCGCGGATGGCGGTGAGGCGTTCGAGGAGGGGGATCATGGGGGTATGGGGTGAGTTGTTTAGAGTGCGGTAAGTTACGGACATGTCGAGGGGCGCTGTTGAAGTTGTGGAAAACGCGGGGCTGGAATTTCGCGGGTAGCTGGCGAGAATGGGTTGAGAGGATGCGTTCCATTCAGTCTATGAGTTTTCTTTCGCGTCGTCGTTTTCTTCAGGGTGGGGCCAGTGCGCTTTTTGCGGGTCCTTTTGTGACCAGTGGCATGAGGGCGGCGAGCCCGAACGGGAAGCTTCGGCATGCGAGTTTTGGGGGTTCGGGGATGGCGATGAGCGATATGAGTGCACTGTCGAACCATGAGATGTGGGAGCTGGCGGCGGTGTGTGATGTGGACACGCGGAATTTTGCGGGGGTGAAGAAGAAGTGGCCGAATGTGCGGGTGTATCAGGACTGGCGGGAGCTTTTGGAGAAGGAGGGGGATCAAATCGACTCGGTGAACGTGTCCACACCGGACCACATGCATGCGGGGATCGGCATGGCGGCGATGCGGGCGGGCAAGCATGTGTATGGGCAGAAGCCACTGGCGCAGACGCTGTGGGAATGTCGGCAAATGATGCTGATGGCGAACAAGGCGGGGGTGATGAGCCAGATGGGGATTCAGGTGTCGTCTGCGTTCACGGAGCGGATGGCGGTGGCGCTGGTGCAGCAGGGGGCGATTGGGAAGGTGAAGGAGGTGCACACGTTCTCGCACAAGAAGTGGGGGGATATGGAAGCCCGCCCGAACAAGAGTGATGAGGTGCCTGCGGAGTTGAACTGGGATTTGTGGTTGGGTGTCGAGGAGCCGAGGAGCTACATCAAGGGGTATGATCATCCGTCCAACTGGCGCAAGCGACGTCCGTTTGGAACGGGCACCCTTGGGGACATGGGCTGTCACATGTTCAGTGGGTGGTTTCGCGCGTTGGATTTGGCGGCTCCGATTGCGGTGCAGTCGTCGGGTCCAAAGCCGAACGCGGACAATTGGGCGGTTGATGGCCAGGTGGAGTACACCTTTGCCGGCACGAAGTTCACCGAAGGCAGCGAGGTGAAGGTGACCTGGTATGACGGGGACAAGCGGGCTCCTCAGGCGGTGATGGATTTGGTGCTCAAAGAGGGGGGTAAATTCCCGGATCAGGGCAGTATTTATTTGGGGACGGAAGGGGTGCTGCTGTCGCCTCACGGTTCGACGCCCCTGCTGTATCCGAGAGAGAAGTTCTCTGGTTTCAAATACCCGAAGTTGGAGCCGAGGGATCACTGGATCGAGTTTGTCGATTGCTGCCTGAAGGGGGGAGCGAAACCGAGCGCGAATTTCGACTATGCAGGTCCGCTGACAGAGGCGGTGCTGCTGGGCTGTTTGGCGAGCGATTTTCCGGGTGAGAAACTCACCTGGGATGCGGCGAACCTGAGCATTCCGAATTCAGCCGAGGCACAAAAGCTGGTAAAAAGGAGCTACCGTGCGGGGTGGGAAGTGGCACCGGCTTGAGGCAACGCCTTTTGTCTGGGGCTTCTTATTTCCAAGAGCCCCAGGCACCTGCGCCGCCGCAGAAGGCACCTTCGAGGCGGGGAGTGGTCTCGGGGTCAGGCAGGGTCCAGCTTTGCCGATGGCGGCGCTGGGCGGCCGTAGCTTTGGCGATGCGATAAAGACGGCGGGACGTGACGGCAAGCAAGAACCCCAGTAGGAGAGCGATGGTGATGAAACTGGCGGCGGGTAGGCGCAGAAGGTGCGGCAGAGAATCTAAGGCGGGCGCTGGCTCTGGGGTTGAAGGCAGTTGGTCGAGGCCGGGACCGACTTCGGCCAGGGGTGGAGTCTGTGCGGTATCAGCAAATGCGACACTGGAGGTGCGCGATTTGGCGAGTTCTTTTTGAAGCCAGAAAAGGCGGATGGAAAGCTGGACGACGTATTCGTGGAGTTGATCTTCGGGAGTGGAGGATTGGGAGGCTTGAGTGAGGCAAGCTTCGACGAGTCGAGTCAGGTAGGCGGTGGAGACTGCCTCATGCGCGGCGCGTGGCAGGAAAAGACGGGCGCGCCAGGGCTCACCCATGGGATAAGCGAGCAGGGCGGCGCGTCTGGCTGAGAGGGAACCCTGAGCGATGAGGTCTAGAGAAGCAGTGGGGGGGAGTTTTTCGTCTTTAGCGAGGAGGAGTACGACGATGGGGATGCCGGACTCTTCCGCGTGGAAGCCGAGGAAACGGCGGAGGTCTTCGGACTGGGTTTCGGCCAGTTCGGTGCTGGGATCGATCAGAGGGTCGTCACCAGGCCAAGCGTCTGCGGCGGCCAGGAACTCTGGCGTGGTGTCCTTGAGATGGATGATGGGTGTGGGTCGTGTTTGCTCAGAAGGATGTGCCGTGCTAGCCGGACCCGCGGACGGCAATCCTTCCGGCAGGAAAAGAGAGAGGCCATCACGGAGGGTGGCTTGGCCGTCTGGAAAAATCGGTGGTGGGGCGTCGGCGTATTTGGGACTGAGTGTCGGTCCTAGGCTGGAGAGGCCGATGGGGGCATTTTCTCCGAGTCCGGGAAGCAGCCCGCCGAGAGGAGCGGGGGCGGACTCGCGTGCCAGGGTTTGCCATTCCTCTTGGCTCCACATGGGAAGGGGAAGGTCTGCTTCGGTGAATCCTGTTGGCGGTGGTTCTTCCTTGGCATGAAGGCAAGGACTGAGCACTAAGGCAGCGGCGAGAAGTCGAATGCGAAAGGGGACGACGTTTGACATGGCGGTCAGGCGCTGCGGGAATGCGAGCGCTCAGAGTCGGGCTTGCGGTGACCGGTGCGGAGGGGGGCGAGGCCAAAGTCTGCGGGTGAGCTGCCGCGTGAGGGGGGGGCGGTGGCTTCGACCCGGCGGTGGGAGACCTTGCCACGTTCCCGAAGGGCGCTGGATAGGCTGGTGATCACGAGGTCGGTGGCTTCAGACCAAAGGGAGCTGCGCAGAGGCGTGACCATTTCTGCGAGCAGATTCTCGATCAGGGTGATGGGCAGCAAGGACTCCAACGCATAGCCGAGGGAGATCCCATGCGTGCCGGCGACGGGATCAATGACGCAGACGGCACCGAAGTCGTTGCGTTTGGCAAACTGATGGGTAGAAAAGGCCCCGTGATTGAGCAGCCACATGCCGAGCTCCAGGGGATTGAGTTTGGGCGGTAGCGCGCCGAAATAAACGGCCAGAAAGGACTGGGGGAACTGCCGCTCAAAGTCATCGAGACGGATTTCGAGCTGGCGTGTTTCTTCGAGCCTGAGGCAGTGGGCGGCGTCAGTGATGCGCTCTAGGCGAACCCATTCGGTGCCGAGGTAGGCGGCAAGATGCGAATCACTGAAGCCACAGCGCTCGCAGAAAGTCTTCTGCGGAGCGATGGGGTTTGAGCAATGAGGGCATCTCATGCAGCTAATTTGCCATAATAGTCAAAATATCTCAATGGAAAAGAAGTCTGAGCTACTTATAAGGCCGAAAAAGTTTCGGGGCATGCCATGGATGCCGTGGTACTTCGCCCGAATGCCGGGTTTGGAAGTACCTGATCGACTTCGAATCGCCAAATGCGGATTTAGTCTGGTTGGCTCTTTGGCGACGTTGGTTGGGGCGGCGGAGGCGGATCTGGTTCGTCGTCAGCTTGGGACGTATGATCTCGGAATCCAGATGACGTGAGGGTCTGATCGCGTGAGATCATTCAAAGGACGGGGGCTCTTGGGTGACCAGGAGGGGGGCGCTGTCGGGAAGGCGCTGCAGGAAGAGTCCGCGGGTGGACGGGAAGAGCTTCATGCTGCTGGCGTCGAGAGAGGTGTTGTCGGTCTGATTCACCCAGCGCGCGCCTTCAGGGGTCTCCAGGAGGAAGAAGGCGGTGTAACCTGATGTCCCTGGCTGGGCGTCACCGAGCCAGAGCCGGAAACGGTCGGCAGCGGCGGGTGAGGATCCTGGGGTCAAGCCGGAGTCAGGCAGCAAGTGCAGTGAGGTAGGACTGTGCTGACCGGGGAAGCCGGCGGCAACGAGTTGAGTGCCTGGCCTGAGGGCAAGGCGGAAGTGGCTGTCGCGGACTTGGCCGGTCCAGAGCAGGCTGACGGGGAGGCCGCGGCGGTGGAAGAGCAGGGCTGAGCCGGGTGCGAGGTGGTTTGGTGCGGTGGTGTCGGTCGTCCAGACGGCGGGGGTGCCCTCCTGAAGCCAGCGTGGGGCAAACTGATTGGAGACCGAGTCAAAGAACAAGGCCCGATCCGCCTGGTCCTGTGACGACGCTGCGGTGAGGATGGAGGGCGGCAATAGATCTGCCAGTGTCCAGTGAGCGCGGATTTGAGCGCGGGCATTGGCAAGACTGGTGGGCAGGCTGGCCGCGGTGCTGTCGGTGGAGGTCAGATCAAGCACCAGGGAGGTGGCTTGGCTGGCGGACTCGTTGATTTCGAAACGGTGGCCGGCGGCATCGCCTGTGACCACTTCAAGGTAATAGGCTTGACCGGAGATGAAGCTGGAGGCGATGTCATGCCCATCTGGGAGGCTGAGGGACAGAGTTGCAGCGCCCGCAATGTTGACCGGACCCGAATAAACGGCCTGCTGAAGGAGGGGCTGACTGAGGGTTTGCTGGCCCGTCGCTAGGCTAGGGGTGAGCCAAGCGCTGATAGAACTTGTCGTTTGGCTTTCAGGCGCGCCATTGCCATCGGCATCCAATGTGACACGGAGGCGGACGAAGCCCTGAGTCCAGCCAGAGGGAGCCGTGAACCGAAGCGTTTCGGTGCCATCAGGATTTTGCAAGCTGGTCGTGGGAGCTCCTAAGCTGTTCCAAGTCAGCGGGGTAGCCGAGAGGTCGGCCAAGATCTGGAGATCATAGCGGGCGTCTTGGTGACCGTTTGCTGGGCGGGTGTAGCTGATGAAGAGTCCCGAACTTGCCTCAACAAGAACGGCAGGACGTTGGTTGAGACCACTGAGAGGGTCTAGGTCGAGAGCGTATTCGAGCAAGTTGCTGGATCCATCGTTGTCAGCATCCTGGTCGGGTGAGGACGATGTGCCGAGATCATGGCGAGTGAGCCACTCGAGGTAGGTTTCGACCGCGGTGGGAGCTGCGTCGATGGCTTCATCCGCCGCTGGGGGCGAGGTGGAACTGTCGGTGAGAGCTAAGGTATTGCGTTCACGTGCGGCGTTGGGTGATCCTGGCGGCGCACTGACAAAACCAAAGTCGATGGTTAGATCAGTGTTGGCGTCGCCAAAGAGATCGTTCATGGCGAGGGCATTTCCTGTTTCAATGCCGGAGATGAGGGGTTCACTGCCTGGGGTCAGGGTGATGGGGGCGGAGCTGATGCCTGTTTGGGCAGGGAAGCCAGCATCGAGACCGTCATCACTGAGGTTATCGTCACCTGAGGCGGTGCCCTGGATCGAGAGGTAACCGTAGAGAGGGCCCTGGGCGAGTGGTCCGCCGGCAAGACTTATCAGGGCCTTGAAGTTATCTGCCGCGACATGCACGACATACTGGCCAAGGGGCAGATTTCCGAAGAGATAGCGTCCGCCACCGGAGCTGTAAGTGCTGGCGATGGGCGTGCTTGAGCCGACGGTTTGGGTAGGATCATAAAGCAGCATCCATACCCCATCGACGCCTTCACCTGGATCGAACACGCCATTGGTGTTGAGGTCCCTGAAGATGGTGTTGCCAATGGCCGCGAGGTTTCCGGAGGTGCCGCCGACGAAGCCGAAGTCGATCGTTAGGTCGGTGATCGCATCCAGGGCCTGATCGGAAGACGCGAAGGCGCCGTTCTCACTGCCAGGCCCGCCTGAAGCGGTCAATGGCTCTGCACCATAAGTGAGCTGGAAGGGAATGGAGAAAATGCCGGTGCTGGCGGGTTGAGTAGCGTCGATCCCATCTTCGTTGACATCATCATCAGAGCCATTGTCGTCACCGAAGCTCGGTGCCGAGGTGGCACCTGTGAGGACGCCGTTGGCGGAGAAGGCTGAGGCGGGGATGTGGATGAAGTAGTGGCCTTCCTCGGGAGTTTTCAGAAGGTAGGTTCCATTGGCGTCTGAGAGCGTGATCGCCACAGGAGCTGCTGAGGCTGGATTGTCTCCGACCCGGAACAGGCGGAGAGGCACGCCTGCGATGGGCTGGTCGGTGCCCATGGTGTAGCGGCCGTCTTGATTGAGGTCACGGAAGACGAGGTTGCCGACTGCAAGTGGCTGCGGAGTGAAGCCGAGGTCCACGGTGAGGTCAGACATGGCATCATCAGCATCGTCAGCAGCAGAGCCATAGCCGGTTTCACCCTTGAAGCTGGCGGTGGGAGCATCGCCAGGGAAGAGGCTAAACCAAGCGGTGCTGACACCGTCAACGGTGGCGACGGTGGAATCGAGTCCATCTTCACTCACGTTGTCATCGCCCTCTGTGGAGGGCTGGGAGGTGTAGGGGTTTTGAGCGGACCGAGTGTAGGCCAGGGGAGCTCCTGGTTGGAATTCCGTAGCGGGGATGGTGATGCGGTAACTGCCCGGGGCGGTGTCAAAACCGTAGCTGCCATCCGCCTGAGTTTGTGTGATGGCCACGGGTGCCTCCACGTTCGCCTCATGCCAGAGCTGGACTTCGACGCCCTCAATGCCGGATTCAAGCGCCGGGTTGAAGCGGCCATCATTGTTGAGATCCTTGAACACGAGATTGCCCACGGACATTTTTGGCGCAAACCCAAAGTCCACGGTGAGGTCGATCTGATGATCATTCGAATCGTCGTGGGTGCCGAACAGGCCTGATTCCTGAGCGCCCATTGGGGCTTGTCCAGGGGTGAGGGTGAGGATGCCCGTGGTAATGCCGTACCAATCTGGGCGGGGCTCGTCGAGGCCGTCTTCACCCGAATCATCATCGCCTGACGAGACTCCTGGGAGACTCAGCAAGTTCTCTAGCGGGCCTCCGGACAAGAACTGGGTATAAGGGATGTGGACGATGTAGAAGCCGGGCCGCAGGCTGGCGAACAGGTAACGTCCGAAGCTATCCGTGGTGACGGTGGCCAAAGGCAGATTCCAACCGGGCAGAGAGCCGGCATCATAGAGCTCGACTTGGATGCCCGCGACGCCTTCATCTGGGTCTGCGATGCCATTGCCATTCCCATCCATGAAGACAAGGTTCCCAAGGCCTACGGACTCATAGAAGCCGAAGTCAAAAGTGAGGTCATGGTTGTCGTCAGCGAGAGCGTCAAGGTAGGTAGCCTCACCAAATTCACTGTTATCGTTGGTGGGCTCCATCCCAAGGGTGAGGTTGAAGGGGCTTGTGCTGATGCCGGTAAGGCCGGGGGAGTTGGTGTCGATGCCGTTTTCGTCGATGTCATCATCCGCACCGTCGTCCGCACCATTGCCAGGAAGGGAGTAGAGGTCAGCGAGTGGGGCCCCTGCGATGAACTGAGAGGCGGGTATATGGAGGAAATAGTTGCCTTCCTCCAATCCGGTGAAGAAGTAGAGGCCGTTCAGGTCTGTTGATGTGACGGCAAGTGGGCTCGACAATTGGGGATTAGCTCCTGTAGGGAAGAGTTGGACGGTGACGCCTGAGACGCCTTCACCGGAGTTGAAGCGATTGTTCCCGTTGAGATCCTTGAACACCAAGTTACCAACACCCACGGTATCATTGGAAGGGGCTGCGAAGCCAAAGTCGATCGTGAGGTTGAAATTGCTGTCGTAGAGATCATCCGCGTTGAAGTTGAAGCCATTCTCGGTGCCAGAGTTCACGGGCGATCCGCCGATGACCAGCGCGACGATCCCTGACGTCACGCCGCTAAGCGCTGGGGTCTCTGAGGTGAATCCGTCTTGGCCGACATTATCATCGCCCACAGCATTCAAGGCCAGTGGGGTGAGGTTGGTAAGCGGGGCACCCGGTCTGAATTGGCTGGCAGGGATGTGAACTTGATAGTCCCCGCTGCCAAGCGAGCCAAAGAAGTAACGACCAGTCGCTGCCGTGAACTGTGAGAAAAGAGGTACATCAACGCCTGGGGTTTGGTTGGCACGGTAGAGTTCGACACGCACGCTGCCGACCCCCTCACCGTTGTCATAGATACCGTTGTCATTGTAGTCGATGAAGACCAAGTTCCCAACACCCACAGGATTTTGGAATCCGAAGTCGATGGTGAGGTCAACGGCGGAATCAAACTCATCGTCGGAGTCAAATTGGAGGCCTGTTTCCCCATCGGCAGTCGATGGAGCGGTGCCCGGGAAGAGGGTGACCAAACGGCTGGAGACGCCGGTCAAACTGGGGTCAACGGCATTGATACCGTCCTCGCCGACGTCATCGTCCCCAGAGAGACCTTCGGCGATGCTGACCGCACGATAGAGCGGGGCGCCTTCGACAAATTGTGAGCTTGGGATGTGGGCCTGGTAGTTGCCTCTGGGGATGAGCCCGAACAGGTAGTAGCCTCCTGGTTGAGAAACCGCGGTCCTGAAGGGTGGGTTGAAGCCCGGGATTTGATTTTCCCGGTAAAGCTCCACGGTGACGCCTTCAACGCCTTCGCCAAGATCCGCACGGCCGTTTTCATTGCTATCAAAGAAGACAAGGTTACCGAGTCCGACAGCGCGGAACAGGCCGATGTCGATGGTGAGGTCTGAAGAATTATCAAACGCGTCGTCAGAGCTAGCGTCTATGCCAGTTTCGCCCGTGGAAGCGGTTGGGGCATTGCCAAAGACGAGTGTGAAGTCCTGGGTGCTCACGCCTGAAGACCAAGGCGTGGCATTGGTCAGCGAGTCCTCGCCCACATCGTCATCACCAGGCACGATGCCTGGGATTGGGAAGGTGGAGTGTAGCAGTCCGCCTTGAACGAATTGATGTCTTGGAAGGTAAACAAAGAAGGTGCCCTCCCAAACAATCGTGAAGAGATAGCGACCGCCGGTCCCCGTTGTCGTGGTCAGCAGTGGCGGGTCAGTGAGAGGGTTGTCGCCAGAGGCGAAGAGCTGAACGGTGACACCGTTGACGCCTTCCCCGGGATCGACTCGGCCGTTATCATTTTCATCCACAAAGACCATGTTGCCGAGACCGATGGAGCCGGGAGCAACGAAGCCCATGTCCATGGTCATGTCAGCGTTCTCATCAGGGAAGTCGTCATCAAGGTCACCCCCACGGCCG
>JBIIUD010000050.1:0-9272 GCA_044340175.1 Verrucomicrobiaceae bacterium | reverse complement strand
ATCCAGTGGCTGATGCAGCGACAGCCATAGAAAACGCAGGTTCAACACGATCGTGTTCAAGACGACAGCAACCAAAAGCCGAACGATGGGTTTCAACTCAGGCATGAAAAGCCTACTGTTCCTGTTCCTGTTCCTGTTTCTGCCTATTTCCTGCGTTGCCGTAGCCCAGCAAAGTCCCGTTTGGGTGCTGCCGGAGGTGACTGCACCGCGAGTGCAGCGGGTGCTTTTTGACAGCCAAACGGCGGGGCAGTTGGTGAGTTACTACGTCTTCACACCGGCAAGCTATGACCTCGAGAAAGAGCGGCGCTTTCCCGTGCTCTATTGGCTGCATGGCAGTGGCGGCAGTACACCGGCGGCAGCAGCACAGGTCGCAAGACGCTATGACGAAGCCATGCAAACGGGCAAGATACCGCCCATGATCATGGTCTTCCCAAACGGCTTGCCGATGGGCATGTGGTGCGATTGGAAGGACGGCACGGTGAAGCTGGAAACGATGGTCATTGAAGAACTTGTCCCGCACATCGACCTCAGCTATCGCACCTTGGGAAGGCGTGCAGGTCGCATCATTGAAGGCTTTAGCATGGGTGGCTACGGCGCGGCGCGGTTGGGCTTCAAATATCCGCATCTCTTTGCAGCCGTGTCCCTGCTGGGCGCTGGACCGTTGCAGCTTGATTTCACCAAAACCCCACGCGCGGGACCCAAAGGCCGGGATCAAGTGCTCGGCACGGTTTATGGCGGTGACATGGCGACTTTTCAGGCGCAAAGCCCATGGCGCATCGCCGAACAAAATGCTGACAAACTCCGCTCCGGTTTGCTGATCCGCCAGATCATCGGCGATCGCGATGAGACCCTGGGATTTAATCGCGAGTTCAAGCAGCACCTTGATGCGCTGAAGATCCCCCACGCCTACCGCCAGCTCCCCGGCATCCCTCACGACCCCAATCTTGTACTCAAGGCCCTCGGCGAGGACAACTGGTCGTTTTATCAAGAAGCCTTGCGCACTCCAGTTTCCGAGTGAACTCAAGATCGCGGGTGAGTTCAGCGTATGAAAGAGCTCACCATCATGAAATTCCTACTCATCGCCTTATCGTTGGCTCTTTGGAGTCCCTCGATCTTCGCCAAAGTCGAGCGCATCTGGTTGACCCATCAATCTGCCGACAACAATCAAATCGTCGTTTCCTGGGAAACCACACAGCCAGGCGACTCCACCGTTGAGTTCGGCACCTCGCCTGATCTCGGCCAGTCCGTCAAGGTAGCCGGCAGTCATACCCTACATCACGTGGAGATCCCGATCCCGCAGCGCGATGTCGTTTATCATTACCGTGTGAAAAGCGGCGGGCAGGTTTCCGAGATCCATACGTTCAAAGGTTATCCTTCGAAGCTGCTACGCATCGCCATCGTCGCGAACATCCGTGCGGATGCGAAGTTGAACTTTGCCGCGATCAAGAAGGACGATCCGCATCTGTTGCTGTCATCTGGTGACACGGCCATGCAGTATCAATTCGCCACTGAGGCCGACAAGGAAGCCACGAAGTCTCATAGCACCGCCATCGACACACAGGCGGACCTTTTCAAAAGCACGCCCTTCATGGTCTCGCTCGGGAATCTCGATCGCAAAATCCGGCCGAACGGCCTCAGCCTCGAGGAACCCGGCTACGACATCACCGCCACTGGCTACCGCAAGTTTTTCGCCCTGCCCGGCAAAGAATGGACCTGGGCCTGGGACATCCCAGACTTCGATCTTCGGTTCATCAGCGTGGACATGAGCCACACGGGCGATTTTGGCAAACCTAATCAGGCCTGCAACGCCTTCGACAAGAACTCCGAGCAGTTCAAATGGTTTGAAGAAACCATGGACAGCACCAAGGCCGGGTATGTGATCACGGTGTTTGGCGAGACCAGCAGCACGGTGCGTCGACATGCCGAGGGCGGCTGGAAGCGGTTGATTGAAAAGGGCACGCTTGCAATCTCCGGCGAATGCTACCACGCCGAGCGCACCGAAGTGGACGGCATGACCTACTACAACAGTTCGCTGCGTGGCAATGGCACCTTCGGCCATGATCCACAGGCCGCCTTTTCAGACAAGACCGCGAGTTACCAACTGCTGACGCTCGACCGTGAGGCCGGCACGCTGAAGTCCGAGCTCAAAGCGCTCGATGATGGCCGCGTGCTCGACAGCAAGACCTTCACCAAGCGCGCCTCATGAATCGCCGACGCTTCACCCAGAGCCTGCTCAGTGCCCCGCTTCTGCATCTCCAGGCGGAGGAGGGCGGCTTGCACATCGCCACGTTTGAGGTCGATGTTTCGCCACCGCTGGAGTCGCCGCTTTGTCATGGCAATGTGATGCCAGCGAAGCAGATCATCACCCCCCTACTGGCACGAGGCCTCGTCATTCTCGGTGTGGAGAAGCCCATCGTCCTGTGCGCGATGGACTGGGTGGCTTTGGCTAATGCCAGCAACATGACCCTCCGCGAGACCATCGCGAACGCCGTCGGCACCACCCGTGATCGTGTCGCAGTGCATACCGTGCACCAGCATGACGCGCCGGGCAGCGATCTCGATACCGAGCAACTCCTTGCCGAGCACAATCTCGGCGGGCGCTTTTCCAACCCGCCGTTCGATCAGCACGTTTTTCAAGCTATCGCCGAAGCGGCGCGTGATGGGATGACAAGAGCAGAGAGCGTCACGCAGGTCGGCTTTGGCTCGGGTAAGATCGAGAAGGTCGCCTCCAACCGACGCGTGCTTGGACCGGATGGCAAAGTGGCCTTCACGCGCATGAGTGCCTCGAAGCATCCTCAGGCCGTCAGCGCACCTGAGGGCACGATCGATCCACTCCTACGCATGGTGACCTTCTGGCAGGGCAATCGGCCCCTCACGGCGCTCAGCTACTACGCCACGCATCCCATGAGTTACTATGGCAGAGGCGGCGTGAACTGGGACTTCATCGGCGGAGCGCGTGCGCTGATGGACAAGGCGGTGCCCGGCGTGCGCTTCATCCATTTCAACGGTGCAGGCGGCAACATCACCGCTGGCAAATACAACGATGGCAATCCAGACAATCGTCGTGTGCTCGCCGAACGTGTGTTTGCAGGCATGAAGGCCGCGTGGGATACGCAGAAGAAGCAAACCGTCACGGCCGCCGATCTCGAATGGCGCGTGCAGCCCGTCGCTTTGCCCGTGCGCCATCCCGATGCCGAGCCGCGCCTGCTAGCGACGCTCGCTGATGCGCAGAAGCCCTTTGCCCAGCGTGCCTTTGCCGCACGTGACATCGTTTTCATCCGCCGCATGGCTGCAGGCGGCGCGATCCCTCTTAGTAGCCTCCGCATTGGCTCCGCGCATCTGCTGCACATGCCAGCTGAGTTGTTCATCGAATATCAGATCGCCGCTCAGCAGATGCGCCCAAATGATTTTGTCGCCATGGCCGCCTATGGCGACAACGCCCCCAGCTACATCGGCACCGAGGTCGCCTACACCCAGGGCGGCTACGAGGTCGAGGACCGCGTTTCCCGCGTGAGTCCGGCGGTGGAAAAAGTGCTCCTGCAGGCCATCCAGAGTCTACTTTCTTAGCCAAAACCTGATCCTGCCACCCCATGAAGTACCTTTGTTGCCTCATTTGCCTTTGGTCATACACGCTCGCCCTGTCAGCGGATGCGCCGTTCCATTCCGCCGCTTGCGAAGGAGCGTATCCGCGTCATGTGCAGGGCATCTGCACCAATGGCAAAGACGCCATCTTCTGGTGTTGGACAGAGGCGCTCGTGAAAACAGACACCGATGGTCGTGTGCTGAAAAAGGTGCCCGTCGCGGATCATCACGGCGACCTCTGCTTTCATCGGGGCCGCGTCTATGTCGCCACGAACCTTGGCAAGTTCAACCGGCCCGCTGGCGAGGCCAATTCCTGGGTCTATGTCTATGATGGCGACACTTTGGCCGAACTAGCGAAGCATCCTGTGCCAGAACTCGTGCATGGCGCAGGCGGCATGGCCTATCACGATGGCAAGTTCATCATCGTCGGCGGTTTGCCGCCAGGCGTGAACGAAAACTACCTCTACGAGTATGATGAGAAATTCCAGTTCCAGAAACGCCATGTCCTCGCCAGCGGTCCTACCGATAAGGGCATTCAAACCGCAGCATATGCCGACGGCGCCTGGTGGTTCGGTTGTTACGGCAAGCCTGCCGTGCTATTGCGCGCTGACGAGAAGTTTCAATTCTCTGGCAAATGGGAATTCAACGCCTCTGTCGGTATCGTTCCGATTGAAAGCGACCGTTTTCTCATCGCTCAAAACACTTCGGTAAAGGGCAAAGGCAACGAAGCAAAGGTCCTGATCGCCCGCACGGATGAAAAAACTGGCCTGATCATCATGACAAATTGAAATCATGAAACACCGCATCTGCCTTTTCTACTCCAGCCGAGGTGCGCCGGAGGCCATGCGCATTGATGATGGGCCGTGTTTGTTTTCAACCGCGGTGTAGTGGACCCTCAAAATCTGACCCGCATTCTCCTCTCCCATGTCTATCCACCGAACCCATATGAAACGAATCCACCTGATCCTGATGGCCGCAATGGCTTTTCCCTTCACGAAAACCCACGCCGAAGATCCAGCGCAAGGCAGCGTGAGAACGCTTGATCTCGGCGGTGTGAAATTGGAGGTCGTTTTTATTCCCCCCGGCGAGTTCATGATGGGCAGCACGCCAGAAGAAAAAGCTTGGGCGACGGGTATCGAAGGTGGCGCGGCACCAGGGACGACACGTGAGTCCTTTGAAGGTGAAAAGCCACAAAGGATGCAAGTGAAGAACGGCTTCTGGATGGGCCGCACGGAGGTCAGCGTCCAGCAGTTCCGCCGATTTGTCGAGGAGGCCGGTTTTGTAACCGATGCTGAAAAACCCGGCGGCGAGACTCAAGTATTTAATCCCGAGTGGGACGGCTATCATCTCACGACCCAGGTGGTGCAACCGTGGAAAACCATGCAGGGCAAAAGCTGGCGTGATCCGAATTGGGGATTTCCCAATCGCGCCGACTTTCCCGTCGTCTGCGTGAGCTACAATGACATGCGCGCTTTTTGCCAATGGCTGACCGAGCGCGAACGCCAAGCAGGACGGCTGGCGGACGACCTGGAATACCGCCTGCCCACGGAGGCAGAGTGGGAGTATGCCTGCCGAGGCGGCAACAAGGAGAGCCTTTTTTTCTGGTGGGGAAACGTGCTTGAAGAGGGTGAGGGCAGACTGAACATTTCCAGCATGGATGTGCTGCCAGGGCGCACGAAAGCATGGCCTCTTGCCAAGGTGCCCTGGAGCGATGGCTTCGCGTTTGTCTCGCCAGTGGATCATTACGGTGAACAAGGCCGCAACGGCTTCGGCCTAGCCGACATGTGCGGCAGCGTATGGGAGTTTGTCACCGACCACTTCGACCCGAAAGGCGGTCATGAGGATGTGCATTATGAGAACGCAGAACAACGCACCGTCACCCGCCCCGTCTGCCGGGGAGGAAACTATTTTGATGTTCCTGGCAACGCGCGCTGCGCTGTCAGGCTGGGCATCAAGAGCGTGACGTATTCCGATTCGCGCGATGGCTTTCGCATTTGCCTGGGGAAACCCCTCAAATAGTCCGGCGAAGCACGACAAGTCGAGCCTGCTGGCCGCGTTATAGGACCCATGCCTTTACGCCTTCTCCTTCTGGCGCCTCTCCTGATTCCATTTCTCCAGGCTCATGCCGGGCTGAGGGCTGGTGCCGCCAAAATCGAGATCACTGACCGCACCGCAGGTTCCGTCAATGATCCCTGCTATGCCAAGGCCCTGGTATTGAAAGAGGGGGATACCCTCGCAGTCTTGGTCACTTTGGATGCGGTTGCGATTGGCGAGATTGGTCGCATCGGCAACGGCTTCCTGGCCACTGTCCGCAATCAATTGGAGAAAGAGGCCAGCATTCCGCCCGGAAACATCATCGTCAATGCCAGTCATTGCCACGGAGTCATTCGCAATGACACCGCCCAGTTGGTCATTCAAATCGTCAAGGAGGCCATCCAGAATCTCGTTCCCGTGACAGCCGGTGCGGGCGCGGGCCATGAAGACCGCATCAGTGAAAATCGCCGACTCAAAATGAAGGACGGCAGTGAGGTGGACATGCGCCGCGCGTATTCCCTGCCACGGGGCGAGGATGTCGCCAGTGTCGGTCCCATTGATCCGCAGATCGGATTGCTGCGCTTGAATCGTGAAGACGGATCGCCGCTCGCGGTGCTGTACAACTTTGCCTGCCATCCCATCATGAATCCGCCCAGCAAAGGCAGCTCTGCAGACTACCCGGGGTTTGCCTCCCAAGTCATCGAGAACGCTCTCGGAGGTGGGGCCATGGCTTTTTTCATTCAAGGCTGCGGGGGTGACATCAACCCCATTCGCTACAAAGAAGTCAGCCGTCCAGCGGACGCTGAACCCCTGGGCGCTTTACTCGGTGCCCGGGTTCTTGCTGCCGTGCGCAAAATCGAATCCATGCCAGCACCAGCCTTGAGGGTTCGGCGGGAAGTCATCAGCCTGCCCCGTGCTGCCGACTACGAAACCCGGATCAGCTCGATTCAAGCCGAACAATCACGCCTCCTTACCTCCCTCAAGCCCACCAACATCCAATTCAAAACCTTTCTTCCCCTGCTCATTCAGCAAAGCCTTCATCCCGAACACCCTTCCCACCACGCGCAGAGCTATCTGCATGATAAGATGCTCGGCAGACAGAGCATTCCTCAGCTTGACGCAGACAATCGATTGCTAGTGCAGAACTACCTTTCGAACATCGATATCATGGAACGCCTCACGCGGCTGAACACCAACCTTGCTCTCTTGCAAAGGCACAAAGCTGAGACCTTGGCCGCTGAGAAACCCACCCTCGAAGCCGAAGTGTGCGGTCTCCGAGTCGGTGATTTCAAACTAGTCACCTTCCCCGGTGAACTTACGGTGGAAGTCGGGCTGAACATCAAAAAGGCAGCCGCTGATCCCAGTGCTTTTGTGGCAGGCTACACCAACGGCTACATCTACTACACCCCCACCGTGACCCAGCGACTCAACTCCGGCTATGCCCAAGAGGACTGCGACACACTCGTCGCTCCAGAGTGGCAAAAGCTCTTCGAATCCAAGGCCCTGGAAGTGCTGCAAAGCCTGACGCGTTGACTTCCTCATGAATCTCCGCCCCCACCTGTGTTGGATCGTCGCCTGTGCTTCCCAGGCGAACCTGTTGGCAGGCGTTGGGTTCAATGAGCAGATCCGGCCTATCCTTTCCGACAAATGCTTCAAATGCCATGGCTTTGACGCTACCACCCGCAAGGGAGACCTGCGCCTGGATCTTCGGGAAGAGGCCATGCGGGTCATCGCCTCAGGCGATTTGGTGCGTCGAATCACCACCCAAGATCCCGATGAAATCATGCCCCCGGGCCAAGATCATGAGCCCCTCCCATCGAGCGAGATTGCTCTTCTCAAACAGTGGATCAACGAGGGTGCCGAATACCAACCGCATTGGTCATTCATCCCTCCGCTAAGCAACGCAGCATCGATTGATCAAATCGTGCATGCCAAGCTCGCCGAAGAAAGTTTGCAAGCTTCTCCCGAAGCTGACAACGCCACCCTCATCAGACGTGTTTCACTCGCACTGACGGGCCTACCGCCGAGTGAGTCTATTGATCCCAAGTTAACGTATGAGCAGATCGTGGATGCCTTGCTGGCGTCTCCTCATTTTGGTGAACGGCTGGCACTCGATTGGCTGGATGCCGCACGCTACGCTGACACCAACGGCTACTACACAGACGCGGAGCGCCAGGCTTGGCCTTGGCGTGACTGGGTGATCCAAGCCTTCAACGCCAACATGCCCTTTGATCAATTCACGATCGAACAACTCGCCGGAGATCTCTTACCCCATCCCACACGCGACCAACTCATCGCCACCGCTTTCAATCGCAATCACACCGTCACCAACGAGACCGGCATCATCGACGAAGAATATCGCCTCGGCTACGTCGCCGATCGGGTGGAGACCACTGCGGCCACCTGGCTGGGCATTACTCTTGGTTGCGCCAAATGCCACGATCATAAATTCGACCCCCTGACTCAGCGCGACTATTTCAGCCTGTTCGCCGCCTTCAATAACATCGACGAAAAAGGCATCATCAAAGAAGTATCGCCGATGAGTGCGGCCCCCTCAGTTCAATTGCCGACAGAAGCGCAGGAAAGGCAACTGGCGCAAACCTCCGAAGCACTCAAGCACAAGCAACGCGAGTTGGCTGCACTGCGTCCCGCTTTGGGGAGAGCCATGGAAGCTTGGGAAAAGTCAGCCCTGAAGTCTTTGCCTGAAGCACCCGCCAAAGGCGGCCTTGTTCATTTCAACTTTGAGGACGACGCCACCGACCAAGGGCCTCATCCTGTCAAGTCCACCACCACCGGCCAACTCGTGACCACTCCCGGCGTCAAAGGTAAGGCGACGCTCATGGACGCCACCCAATATGTCGAATTTGCAGACCCTCAGCCGATGGAGCGTGATCAGCCATTCACGCTTTCGGTTTGGATCAATCCCGGTGGATCTCCCCAGGGCTGTGTGGCGTCCAAACAAGACTCGGACGCCACTGCGCGTGGCTTCGAGATTCTTTGGTACAAGGCACAGCCCCGCATCAACCTCGCCCATCGCTACGGCAGTGAAGGCATCGAAGTCGTCGCCAAAGAAAAATTTAGCGGCGGCCAGTGGCGGCATTTGGTGATCACCTATGACGGCTCATCCAAAGCCGCCGGATTGAAAGTCTATGTCGATGGCAAACCCAGTGCGTTGGACATCCGACGTGACACGCTGCAGGCTTCCATCGCCTCCAAAGAACCTTGGCGCATCGGTTGGAAAGGCACGGGCATCGGATTCGAAGGCGGCATGGACGAATTCCGCCTTTTCGACCACGCCCTTTCCGCTCCAGAGATCAGCACCCTGCATTGGCGTGAGTTTTTAGAAGGCACGCTCGCCATCGCACGTGCGGATCGCCTGCGCAGCACGAGTGAAAAACTGGAGGCTTACTACATTGAGCGTCACGGCACCGAGGATTTGGTCAAGCTCTCAGAGCAAGTGCGGACCCTGCGCATCGAAGAAACTGAGCTGCGCAAAAAGATCCTCTCGATCTCGGTGATGCGAGAGATGGAGACGCCTCGCGAAACTTTTATCCTGACCCGCGGTCAGTATGATCAACCTGGCGAGAAGGTCCGTTTCGCTGTGCCCTCCTGGCTGGGTCGTCTTCCTGCCGACGCACCACAGAACCGTCTCGGAC
>JBIIUD010000049.1:0-9337 GCA_044340175.1 Verrucomicrobiaceae bacterium | reverse complement strand
AGGTCTTCGCGGAAGGTTACACCGGTCCCGACCTCATCACCTACACGTATCTCGACGCCACCACTGTCGAGCAGTTGGTGCCCGAGGCTCATAAAACAGAGGATGGCCTACCCGAAGCGTTCCTGAAAGCGAGGGTGAAGATTCAAGAGTCTCTCGCGGAGACGGGCAGCGGCCTTGATTTCGGATCGATCGGCTGGAAAAACCCTGACGGCGAGGATCTTCGCCGCCTCTTTAATGATTTTCATCTCTCGGAGAACACCCAGACGACGTATCCCCGTATCATTGTCAATGGCTTCAGTGAAGGCGAAGCGAGCCCCGGTAATGCGCTTTCCGCGGAGATACCGATTTCCAAAACCTCGCAGTATGCCTTCAAGGCTCCCGAGGAATGGGGACAGCGTGCCGCCACTGGGGAGATCCAGAACGCGCTCGGAGACATGCTCCGCACCGAAGTCGCCTTGGAAACAGCGATCGACGACTACCAGGTTTATATCAACAAGCTCGCCAATTTGGCAGAATACGCCAATTGGCGGCTGCAGGCGCTCGATGGCGCGCAGATCAGTCGGCAGGATTATTTTGGGTTAATCTCGGCTGCGAATGCGGCGAAGACGATCTTTGAAACAACGGCAAAAACCACGGAAAAAATAAAGGGTGTAATAGCCAGCAGTTTCGACTCAGGAAAAGCCATGATTCCCGATAATGTCAACTTAGCGGGTGGCAATCTCCCGTTCCGGCCACTCTATGGAGCGATTACCGCGTATAAAACTGTCGCGTTGACTCCAGTGGAGGGCCTTAAATCATTCCAGGAAATAAGCGCAATCCTCGCGGAAGGCCTCGAAGCCGAGCTGGAACTCTTCAAAGAAAAGGACGCCGAAGTGTTCAGCGAGTTCAACGAGCTGCTTGAGCTGCTGAAGGAGCTTTCCAACGAGCTGCAGGAGGATCCTTCCAAGCGCCTCAACATGGCGGCCGCGGTCCAGGAACTCAACATGGCCGGGGCCAGGGTCCGCTCGCTGGAGGCTGAGGCCAACCGCCTGCTGGCCGAACGCGCGGCGATGAACAAGATGATCGCCGGCCGCGCCCAGGGCAACCGCTACGGCGACATGATCGCCCGCCTCAGCCGCGACGACGCGGCCCGCAAATACGAGAGCGCCATGGACACCGCGGTGCGCTTCGCCTGGCTCGCGGCCAAGGCCTACGACTATGAGACCAGCCTCTCCCCCGGCCATCCGGCCAACGCCGTGACGGTGCTTGAGGACCTGATGAAAGTGCGCCAGCTCGGCCAGTGGGACGGGGACGCACCCAAGGTGGGCAACGGCGGCCTCGCCGAGATCCTCGCCAAGCTGAAAGCCAATTATGATGGCTTGAAAGGCAGTATCGGGCTCAACAATCCACAGGGGGAGGCCTCCACCCTCTCGCTGCGCACCGAGGGCAAGCGCATTCTGGCGGACGGCAGCAGTTCCTCGAACCAGAAATGGCAGAGCTACCTGGCCAGCACCCAGGTGGCCGACCTCAACCGGGACCCCGACTTCACCCGCCGCTGCCGCCCCTTCGCTTCCCCGGACGGCCCTGCCCAGCCCGGCTTCAAGATCGAGTTTTCCACCGAGATTAACTCCGGGCGCAACTTCTTCGGCAACGCCCTGAGTGCGGCGGACCACGCCTACAGCAGCGCCAACTTCGCCACCAAGCTGCGCTCCGTCGGCGTCGGCTTCTCCGGCTACGATGTGGCGGCCGATGGCCAGCAGAAGCTCGCCGCCACCCCGCGGGTTTATCTCGTGCCGGCTGGCACGGACATCATGCGCTACTCCGACGGGCTGGTGCCCAAAACCCGCGGATGGAACGTGGTCAGGCAGCGCATCCCCGTGCCCTTCCCGATCAACACCACCCACCTGCGGGATTACGCCTTCAACCCGGCGGTGGACAGTCTCAACGGGAGCTTTGCGGATCTGATCCGGCAGGGCGACTTCAGAGCCTATCCGACCGCTGGCGGCGCGCTCTCCGGCAGCGACCCCGCCTACACCGACACCCAGCTCTTCAGCCGCTCGGTCTGGAACACGAAGTGGATTCTCTTCATCCCCGCTGCCTCGCTGGGCAGTGACCCGCAGGCCGCGATGCTACGTTTCATCGATACCGTGGATGATATCCAGCTCCAGCTCACCACCTTCTCCTCCTCCGGAATGTAATCATGCCTGCTCCCGCCACCCATCGTTCGGTCATGCTCCCGTGTCACTGCCTGCAGTGGAGCGGCGTGCTCGCCGTGCTGCTGCTGGCGGGCTGCGGGAAGAAGGAATCCGCGCCCGACGCCAACGTGCTCGCCCAAGGCGACGGCTGGTCCGTCCGCGCCGATGACTTCCGCCACTGGTGGAGCACCCGCCCCGGCCCGGCCGACAGCCCGCAGGCGCGACCGGAGGTGCTGGACCGCCTGGTGGAGCGGGCCACTCTGGCCGCCGCCGCCCGCCAGGCCGGGCTGGAACGCGACCCCGAGACCGTGGCGCAGATTGAATCCCTACTCATCGCCCGACTGCAGGAAGTGCGGCTCGCGCCCCAGCTCGCCGCCGTCAAAGTCTCCGATGAGGAGGTACGCGCCCGCTACGATGCGCAGCGTGAGAGCGCTTTTACCCGACCCGAGACCGTGCGCGTGGCGCTGCTTTGGTTCAACACCCGCGGCCAGCAACCGTTGGTCGATCGCTACCGCCCGCGCCTCGAGCAAATCCGCGCCGAGGTCATTGCTGGCGGGGACAAGTTCCCCGTCGCCGCTGGCTTCGGCCCCGCCGCCGTGGGCAATACCGAACACAAGGCCTCCCGCCTGATCGGCGGCGACCTCGGCTGGCTGGACCTCGGCCCCGGCACCGACCCTTGGCGCCAGACGGTGCTGGAGCTCGCCGCCCCGTTGCAAACCCCGGGTGATCTCAGCGAAATCGTGGCGGGCAAGGACGGCCTCTTCCTCCTGCGCCTGATCGAGCGCCGCGCCGCCTCGCTGAAGCCCTTCGAGGTCGTCAGCGCGGAAATCCGCAAAGGCCTCGTCGAGGAACAGCGCAACCAGCTGCAGGAGGAATTCACCCACCGCATTCTTGGGCAGTCTCCCGCAGACCGCTTTCCCGAGGCCCTTGCGTCTTTGGGCAATCTTCGCCCGAGGGTCGGCATCCACGCCGCCGATCCCAAGAAACCGGAACCACCAGCGAAATCGGCAACGCCAACGACGGGTACCCCTTTGAGCCCAAAAGAAAACTAGATTCATGAACACTGGAGATTCAAATCAAACCTCATTGATTACGCTGCTCGCCGGGCTGTGCTTGTTTTGGACGGCGGCGGTTCAAGGCCAAGGCTTTGCCGAGCCCCCGCGCGTTATCCACGGCAAAGTAGTCAAGCTGGGTCAGGGAGGCGGGTGCCAGCTTTTCAGTGGCACGTTGCATTTGAAGCTGATCAATAAACAAAATTCAGCCCATGTACTCAACGTTGATATTCCGCTGCGCAAGGCGGGTGCGAATGGAGAATTTTCCTACCGTTTCGAGATCGATCAGGAAACCGCACCGTCTTCCGACAAGCTGGCAGCCACTCTGGTGGTCGGGACGGGGGTGCTCTCCTACACCATCCAGTCCGTCACGATCGATGGCTATGCGGCGAGCCTGCTGGATCCAAGTCAGGCTGCAGAATTCTCCACAAGCTTTGCCGATCGTGGGAAGGAACTTCGACTGGACTTCAAGACGGACTTTCCAACGCCGGATTCGGATGGGGACGGAATCCCCGACTGGTGGGAACGGCTCTACAGCCTTGATCCCAGCAACAAGGCGGATGCGATACTGGACACTGACGGTGACGGATGGAACAACCTCAAGGAGTTTCAGCTCATCACCAACCCGCGCACGAAGAACCTCTCCCCGATGCTTCAGGACTCGCTCCTGGTCGTTACCGCGGGTGGTAGCGCCGGGGTTTATTTGCCGATCGCGGACGCGGACACCCCTGCCGCCAACATCAAGCTCACTCTCCTGGACACGGGCGGAGGTGGGCTGGCATGGAAACGATCTGGATCCGCCATGGTGGCTGGGAACACCTTCAATTACGCGGACATCCTAGCCGGCAATATAGCCATCGACGTGCCCATCGCGTTCCAGAAAGGCACCGCACGTCTCCGCATAGAAGACTTGTCCACTGTGGGTGTGGGGTCTCAAGAGGTGTCAATAGTCATCGACGCCTTTGCTCCGAACCTGCGATGGCTCGGCAAACCAGCAGTTTGGCTCGACGCGGAGAGGCTAGGTGTAGCAGGTCCCGTGACTGAATGGGCGGATCTTGCCGCTGCCGGACGTGATGGCTATCAGCCGGCGGCATCACGCCGCCCCACCAGTGATGGACTCGGACGGGTGAGCTTTTCGGGAGGACAGTTCTTCTATCTCGATGACAAGGATCTTGCCCTGGAGGGCGATTTCACGGCCTTTATGGTCTTTGGTCCGGGCACGGTCACCACCTCAGAGGAGGTTTTGTTTTCCTCATCCGCGCTCAAGATATCATTGGCGCCTGTTACGGGTTCAGGCCTTGGGATATTCGGGCCTGTTGTAGACCCGAGAAAGACCAGTTCCATGGGTCTTCAAGTGCTGCAGAACGGACGCCAGATCATTAGTTCGACTCCAATTGGCGGATCGTCCGCGCAATTCACGCTGGTGAGTCACTCTTTGGGCTCGAGTTTGGACGTTGGACTGGGGGGGAGGCCTCAATTTGAAGGCGTAAGTCGCTCTCTGTCTCAGACAAGCACCCTTTCCCCCCCATCCTCCTTCGCGACGATCGGTGCGGCGCAGCCGCTGGCTGCCACCAACACCGGCAGCGCCTTTTCAGGCAGCCTGCGCGAGGTCTTGTTTTTCGAGCGATCTTTGACCGCCAGGGAGCGCTCGCTCATTCAGGATTATCAGAGTTCGCGTTGGGACCGCGTGCGTGTCTGGAATTATCGCGGATCCACTCTCCCGGCGGTCATGCGTGGAGATGATACCGTTCCCAATTCCATGAGCGGTGGCGAGAATGACGATCAAATCACTGGCGGCAGCAAGAACGACATTCTGAGAGGTGGTCCCGGTAACAATCGTCTCAGCGGTGGACGGGGGGAAGATCGTTTTTGTTTCGTGAGCGGCGGCAATGCCGAGGTCATTACCGACTTTTCTGAGCAAGAAAACGACGTGATCGATCTAACAGAAGTTTTCACCGGAAAAACCGGAACGATTTCCCACTACCTGTCAGTGAAAACGGTGGTCACCCGTGGTGATGGTAATCTGCCCAGGGTGGATTCGGTTCTCCAGTTGAAACACGCTGGAACAGGGTCGGTCATCGACCAGACCATTACGCTGCAGGGCGTCGCGATTGGAAACACCGATCTCCCTCGCCTTGCCGGGCTCGGCAAGCTGCAGCTAGGGCTCGCGCGGCCGCCTTCGGCGGGCGGGCCGACACTTGACATTCCAACTTCGCCGGTGGTATACGAAGCGGAATCTGCCGAAGGAACCGTGGTGACGCACAACATCTCCGCATCCGACCCCATCGATGGAGCGCTAGCACCCGTCATCACCCCGCCAAGTGGCACCCGATTCCCTCTTGGCGACACCATGGTCAATGTCGCCGCCATCAATAGCGCTGGAGTGGTCAAAACAGGCACTTTTACGGTGCGAGTGCGCGTCACGGTAGCGCCCGCCATTGCAACGGCTCCTGCGTCGCAATTGGTTGCGGTGGGTTCAGTGGTCGCGTTCAGCGGGTCAGCCAGCGGCGGGGCGCTCAGCTACCGATGGCTGAAAAACGGGGGCTCCATCAGTGATGCAATCGGTCCAAGCTACACATTTGCTCCAGCTTCCTTTGCCAGCGCAGGAGGATATGCGTTGAAGGTTTCCAATGCCAAGGGCAGCGTGATTTCCTCCGCGGCACAACTTGGCGTGGTGGACCCCACGGTCAAAAGGTCCATCCTCGGCACAGGAGCCACGGCCAGTTTCACCATCACGACGGCAGGCAACGGGTTGTCCTATGCCTGGAAGAAGGACGATGTCGATTTAACACCGAATGCACGCATCATTGGTGGTTCGACCAAAGCCCTTACGATCAGGAATGTAACCCCTAGCGACGCCGGTATCTACACTTGTGTGGTCACTGGTCCCGGTGGCACGCTCAGCGGTGGCGCCAACACGCTGGTGGTGTTCAGCGGGAAGCCAGAGCTCCTCACGCCCGTGGTCATGCCTGACGCCATCGTCAGCGGCAGCTACAGCTTCTCAATCCCAGTCAACGATTCAGCCGACCTCATGCCGACCAGCTACGCCGCAACAGGCCTGCCCGACGGCCTGATCTGCAACGCAACCACAGGGGTGATCAGTGGTAAGCCAACCGTGTCCAAAGCCACGCCTTACGCCGTGACGCTCAAGGTCAGCAACGCCAAGGGTAGCAGCACAGCCACAACCACGTTGAAGGTGCACGCCTTGCCTTCGAGCCTGATGGGAACCTTCAACGGTCTGGCGGATCGTAACATTGAGCTGAGCGGTCCTAAAATGGGCGGCAATCTTCAAGGGCACGGCGGCAGACTCTCCAATCTGGTGATCAGCAGCACAGGCAGCTTCACCGGCACGCTCCAATTGGAGGGGGAGAGCTATAGCATGCCCCTTGGTAGCCGATTGGATGCGGTGCTGAATGCCAACGCGAGCGCCACCGTGAGGCTCGTTCGCGGCACCGCCGGTGACAGTATTCCGGATCTGGCACTCCACTTCACCATCAACAAAGACACCGGGAAACTGACCGGGACACTTGGCGACGGAGGAGTTGGCACGCCTCTGAACCTGCAGGGCTGGCGGCAGACCGCGCCCACCACCGGGCGGGCAGGAGCTTACACCGCCGCGTTGGATATCCAGGATCAGGCGCTTGTGGGCGACATTGCCTACCCGCAGGGCAATGGCTACCTCACTCTGAGCGTTAGCGCCATGGGCGTCGTGACGTGGAATGGGAGACTGGCCGATGGCACGGCCATTACCGGAAGCAGCACGGTGGCAGCAAACGGCGACATCCCATTCCATCAACTGCTCTACAGTGCCAGTTCGGCGGCCACCGCTGGTTCAGCGCACGGATGGTTAAAGATCCGCGACGACAGTTCCACACCAGCCGCCAATGGCGGCAAAGCGTTGCTGGACGGAACCATTGACTGGCTCAAGAAAGGCCAGACAGCCAGCAGCACGACCCGTAGCTACAAACAAGGGTTCCCGCTGCATCATCTGGTTGTGGTAGGAGGCCGCTACACGGCCCCTGCAGCAGGACAGTTGCTCTTGGGATTTGTCGATGGAGGCGCGGGCACCTCGAACGCTATCCTCAAGTTCTCCGAAGGTGGGCTGACGGGTCCTCCTCCCATCATTGGCTCGGCGATGGCTGCGAATGTGGGCGCGGTGCCAGTGCGCATCACAAGCATTAACAAGGTGGTAATGCCAACCGGTGCAGCCAATCCTGCAACAGTGAGCTTGACCATCACCACCAGCAGCGGGTTGATGAGCGGCAGCTTCACGTTGAAGAACGACCCTGATCCAACAGATATCGCGGCCCCGGTAGCCCTGCTGACACGCAAGGCGAACTATGCCGGCGTGCTAGTGCCCAGGCTGGGTATGGCGATGGGTCATTTCCAACTGGCAGAACTACCCTCGCTGCAGGGAGCAGTAAAGACCACATTAAGCACCTCGCCAATCTGGTCGGGTCAGGTCGTATTCGAGTGATCTGTTGACTGCAACGTTAGCCAAGCTGCGTAGCGTATGGGAAAGATGGGGGTCTTCAGCCATCGTAACAAGTGACTTCGAGGAAAATCGGGCGTATCCAGGCCGGCATCAGTGCCATGTTGGCAACGATTTGTTTTTTTGCGGAGCCTTCCAGACGCTTTCGCAGGTGCTGGATGGCGTCGGTCGTCACGTTACCATTGCCCACAATCCTGTGAGGCCTGGCCGTCGAGTCCGCTGGCCCGGCCTGCCAGCGCGAGGTTGCGTTCGGTGTTGCTCTGAAAGACCATTTGGCGCTCGCCCAGCAGCATCTTGGTGGTGGCGTCATCGGTCCGGTAGATCATCAGAGTCGGAACCTGAGTGGTGAGACCACGCTGGCTCCCTGCCACCTTAGGGGAGTGATTCATTCTTTGCCGATCGACCGCAATTGCTTGGCCTTTTTGAGCATCTCAGGGGGGAACAACTCAGCCACAGCCTGTTCAGGGGGGCTGGAGGTGCCGTCAACGCCTGTTTATATCAAGTTGGTCAGGAATTGGAATTGGCCCTTGAGGGATTCGCGCGGACGGACATGGGCCAGAAAGAAGTCGTCGATCACATCTTGACCGTCCGAGTGCATTCGGGCAATGGCTGCGAATTGGTTGAGCGGTTCAAAAAGTTAAGGGGAGGGGTTCCTGCAGGAACCCATCGGGAATCCCTCCGAAAGTTTGCACGAACTTCAAATACTGTTCAAGTGTGCAGTCATGTGGATGCAACTTTTTCTCCCCCGCGAAACCATCGCCAAGATTCAAAAACTTGATCAAATCGTCCTTGACGGGTCTAAGACACCCATTAAGATCCTCGACATGCCCGGCCAACGTCACCCCGACAAGACCACCCTCTCGGTCTATCTGCCTCGGACGCTCATGCAGCGTCTGCGGCGTCTGGCGGCTGACCGGCGGCAAACCGTGACGCAAGTGATTGAAAACTTCGTCACGGACCAGACCCGCGACGTGGTGCTCCTGCCGGAGGATTACGAGCAGGTGGCTGAGGAAACCCGGCGTGCCATGCAGGGCAGGGGAGCGCATTCCAAAGCCAAGACCGACTGATTTTTTCGGCGCGTCAGGTCTAAGACACCTAGCCTGTTGCGCAACAACCTTTCACGATACCAACACCCTAAACGACCGAGGTCTAAGACACACTTAATTTGACACCTCGCCTTCATCGAAACCTGAACCCCGCACAAACCTCATGTCCAAACTCCTCCCCCATCCCCGCGTAATCACTCTGGCCGATGTTTACCGGCTCCTGGGCCGCCAAACGGCCGATGACGCCATCAAACACGGCTGGCTGAAGCCGTGCTGTCTCAAGGACGTGCCGCGCGGACCTCAACGCCGCCTCTACGCCTTGGCTGACATCCACCGCGTCGAAGACCGCCTGCTTTCCGGGGAATACCCCGGCCAACCCAAGCCTTGAGTCTTATGCCCGGAACTTTGGATCACCACCTTATCGAGTCATGAATCCCGACTGGACAGGTATCCGCGCCCATTACGAGGCGACCGGCGAACCGCTGCGGGCGGTGGCGCAACGATTCGGGGTGCCGTTTTCCACCCTGGGCAAACGGGCAGTGCGACAAAAGTGGGTGGCACTCACCCGCATGG
>JBIIUD010000048.1:0-9356 GCA_044340175.1 Verrucomicrobiaceae bacterium | reverse complement strand
TTGGCGGGGAGTTTGACCTTTTGAAAGGCATCGCCGCTGATGCCTTCGATGCCGTAGTAGGTGGCGAGCAGGCCGTTGACGTGGATTTCGTCGCTCTTGAGTAGGCGCGTGAGGCTGCCGTTGTGGCGGAGGAGGTGCGCGAAGGTTTCATAAACCTCGCGACGCGCGGCAGCCTTCGCGCTCTCGTCGAAGTCGCGGAACTGCTTGGTGTCGAACTGGAAGAAATCGAGCCGGTCCATGCCGAGCCACTGATGCACGAAGCCACTGACAAACTCGTCCGCCTTCGGACTGGCGATCATGCGATCCACCTCGCGGGCGATGACTTCGGATTTCGTGAGGTCTGCTTTGAGAAGCTGTTCATCCGGCGGTGCGCTCCAGAGGAAATAGGACAGGCGTGAGGCGAGTTCGGGCGGTGAAAGCGATCTCTGGCTTTCATTTTTTACCCCCAACTTTTTACCAGCTTCTTCTTTTGGTAAAAGATTCGGGGTAAAAGATTGGGAGCCACTTTCTTGAAGATACAAAAAGCCCGGCGAGGCCAGGATGACGCTCAAAGGCTCGCGGATGGCGTTGTCGAAGCTGTCTCCGGCTTTGAGGCGTGTTGCGTGCAAGGCCGTCAATTTATCCATAAAGGCCGCAGAGGGCGTTTTGCCGCGAAAAGCACGTTTGGCGAAGGTTTCGAGCACTTGGCGGGCATTCGTCTCACCAGCGGCGAGCACGGGCGGGACGCTTGTTTTGGCATTCGCAGGTCCGAGCGGGCCTTCCCACTCCACCCAGTCGATCCACAACGCTGACGGCGGCCCAACACCGGTTTCCTTCTGCGCTGTCGTGAAAAGCTCGTGGTCGAGCTTCACATCGCGCTTCTCACGCAGCACAAAAGTGCGCGGACCATTCGCGGTGATGCTCACCGGCACTTCGATCACCTGCGGCGCGTCGGTGCTGCCGCTGATTTGGAAGGTCTGCATCAACGTGAAGTCCTCGCGCTCCTCAGGCTTCATGCGACTGCCGAGCGCGACAAAGTGCCGCTCCTTCGGCGTGCCCTTCACCGCGCCAATGCGGAAGCGCAGCTTGTATTCGCCCGGCTCCGTCTTTTCGACCTCATGCTTCGTCTTCAGCCAGCCCGAAGGCTGATCCGGCGGCAGCGTGATGACCTCCTCGGTGTGCACGTTGTAGATCGTCAAATAAGAGCCGATCTTCGTCAGCGGATCCTTAAGGTAGCGCTCAAAGCTTGGCCCATGCTGCTCAAAGCTGCGAATGCGAAACTTTGCCTCCTGCTCGTCGGGGATGCCCTTCTGCGGCTGCTTGGTCTCCATGAACTTCTTCGCCGCTTCATTACCGCCTTTGAAGTAGCCATTGTAAGTGCCGCCGACCATCGTGTTCGCATGCAGCTCGACCTCGCGGCGCTGTTTGATCGCTTTTGTCAAAGCGGGCGCACTCGCGCTCGCCGCCTCGATCCAGTCAACCCAGATGGCGAACTCCGGGCCGATGCCGTTGCGTTGTTTTGCCTCGGCAAAGAGGCGGCTAGCAGAGGCGTCGGAGTCGTGTGAACCGCGTTCGCGCAGCATGAAGAGGCGCACTTTGGACTCGGAAAGCTTCAGCGGAATCTCCAGCGTCTGGGGGCTGTCCGGCGTGCCGGTGACCTCATGCGTGCTCATCACCGTGCACACGCCACTCGGGTCCTGCGGGCCAAACTCCATGAAGCGACGTTCACGTGGAATGGCCTTCGCGACTCCGGTGCGGATTCGCAGGACGTAGTCGCCGGCGGGCCATTCGGATGGGAGTTGGAAGATCTGACGATTGTTCACATAGGCATCATCAATGGTCAAAAAGGTGCCGGTCTTGGTCAGCGGATGCTCCACATAGGCTCGGTGATGCGGCACGAAGTGATTCCAGTCGCGTCGACCCATTTGCTCGGCGTGAACCGCGTCCGTGAAACCGAAGTCGGCAGGCGATGGAGCGGACTTGAGGCTCGCCCAGTGACTGTGGAGCGCATTGACGTCGTTGGGCTTCTCGCTGCGGATTTTGGCGACAAGAGCCGCGTTCTCCGGCCTGGCAGCTGCGGCTTCGACCGCCGCCGTCCATTTCAGATAACGCTCACGCGCATCGGTCCGTTCGCGCAGACCTTTGATGATGCGCTCCTTGTTGTTCTCGGCCTCGATGTGAACCTTGAGATCACGCGCAGGCGGTGGTGCGATGAACCTCGCAAAATGCTCATCCAGCGCCTGCCGACCCAGCGCGAGGTATTGCTCAAACTGGTCGCTCGACATGAAAAGCGACGAACCCACCGTGTCGAACGTCCCCGCGCCACCATCGGCGGGCAGCTCGTTCACACGCAGGTCCACACCGAGCAGATCGCGGATCGTGTTTTTGTATTCGCGCCGGTTCAGCCGCCGCATCGTGATCTTGCCACCGCTGTCGCTCAGCACCGCCCGAGCCGTCACCAGCATGCGCGAGAGGTCATCGAGGAAATCCGTCTTCGCCGCCGCATCAGGCTGCTTTTCATCCTCCGGCGGCATTTCGCCTGAGTTGATGGAGTTCAGCACCTTTTGCCAAAGATCCGCCTTTTCGACCGAGTCCACGCTGAACGCGATGTCATCGAGCCGCACCTTGCCCTTCTGCTTTTCGGCGTTGTGGCAGGAGAGGCAGTTCTCTTTGAAAAAGGCGCGGTGCTTGGCGTCGAGAGTAGCTTGAGGCTGTTGGGCAAGGGATGGACAGGGAAGTAGGCCCAGGGCCAGGAGGATGACTTTTGGGTGGTAAAAGGTTTGGGGTAAAAGATTGGAGAATGGATTGAAACCTTTTAACCCCAATCTTTTACCAGCCATTTCAGTTCGTTTCATTCGGAGGCCGTTCATGAGAGAGTAGTAAAGCGAATCGAAGTTTGCGTGATGTTGATCCAATGAATCGCCTTGAGATTTGTATGTCGGAGCAGCCGGATGGCCTGACGCTCGAAATCTTCGAGCCGATCTTGCAAAGCTGTCACTTTGAAAGCGACGCCCGTTTCGACGAGGCGCATGCGCTGATCCGCCAGATGGCCTTTGAGGCCAATCACCGGCACTGGCATAAGCACCTTTTCGTCTCCTCCGAGGAAGTGTGTGATGGCCTCTTCGTAGAGTCCCGTTTCCAGCCCCGCGCCCCAATCGGCAATCAGAGGCATGAGAGTGTCGCGGAGAGCTTCCGCGCCAGCGACCTGGCGGCTCCATCTGGCATCGTCAATGTGTGGGTTTTTCAGATCGATGAGTCTCGCCGGGCAGTTGACAAACTCATGCCCCACGGACTCAGGCCGCATGTTGATGACTTTGCCATGGGCGAGGTCGAGGAGGAGCAGGTAGTTGAGCGTTTGGCCACGATGACGGGGATGAATCGCGTCTGCCGCCTTGAACTCGAAGAGGCCACTGCTGTTGATCAGCACATCCACATAGTAGGTCTTCGAGAAGGTGCCGTGCTTGACGATGATTTCCAACTCCAGCACCACCCCGTTCATTCGATCAGCGAGTTCCTTCTTGTAAACGATCTCGTCAAAGAAGCGGCCGAAGTCATTGTGGATAGCAAAGACGTGATCCATGACCTCACTGGAAAGCAGTTTGAACTGCTCCTGAGAGATGCGGTTTGTCGTGATCGGGCAGTGGATGGGCATCAGCGATGAGCGCTGGTAAAAGGTTAGGGGTAGAAGATTCAGAGATTTGGTTTCCAATTTTTTACCCCAAATCTTTTACCAACAGATTCCGTCAGGCTTGCAGCTCTTTCACCACGCCGGTGCTGTCTCCGTGGCGTTCGGCTTCAATCCCGAGGCCGTGGAGCATCGTGAGCCACACGTTGCACAGCGGCGTGTCTTTGGGCAGGACGAGGTGGTGGCCGAGTTTGAGCTTGGCGGCTCCGCCGGTGAGCAAAGTGGGGCAGTTGTCGAGGTAGTGGATCGTGCGGATGTTGCTGCCGTAGGCGAGGGCGACGTGATCAAACAACGTCGTGCCATCGGCCTCCTTCGTGGCTTTCAGCTTGTCGATGAGTCCAGCGAGCAGTTCGCTCTGGGTCGCATCACGCTTCTGCGAGGCCGCCATGCGGTCGCCGGGACTGTAGTGGCTCATGTCATGCGGCGCGACCTTGGCGCCGAGGCTCTGGAGCAAGGTGCCGACGGGCTGGCGGTAGGTCAGAACGCGGGTGCTGTCAGTCTGCAGCGCGGCGACGATGAGGTCATACATCACTTCAATTTCCGCTTTGCCTGCGAGACCGGGTTTGGGTTCGGAGACAGGCGGTTTGGACTTCGGCACGCTGAGCCACTGCTCGTCCTTGCCGAGCCGCACCTCGATGTCGCGGATGCTTTGGTAGTATTCGTCCAATTTATCGATGTCGGTCTTCGTGAGGCCGTTTTGCACTCGCTTCGCATCCTCCAGCACCGCATCGAGCACGCTGCGCTTCTGCGCGAGCATCGCCTGTCGTTCGCTCAGCGGCGTGGTCTCGTTCGAAAACAGCCGGTGAAAGGCCGCGACCGGATTTTCCAGTCCCGCGACGGGTTTTCCGCGCACATCCCACGCCAACGACAATCCGGGTCCGTGCCCCGAGTTCTGCGCATCCGGTGTGTTGAGCTGGATCGAGCCAAAACGCGTCTCTGTGCCTAAATGCGCCGCCGCCAACTGATCCGCGCTGATGCTGTTGTGAAAGCTCTGCCCGGGCTCCGCGTAGCGATTCGCCCCGGTGAGCCAGAACGTGCTCCCCCAGTGTGCCTCATTGGCAAACTTGTTTGAGCAACCCTGCACCACCGTAATGTCCTTCTGATGCCGTGCGAGCGGTCTCAAGCCCTCCGACAGCTCCCACGCCGTCCCCGTCTTCTTCACATCCGGAAACCAGGTCTCATTCGTCACGCCCCAGCCAAAGCCGAGGAACACCATCCGCTTCGGTGGCGCAGTGGTCTTGGGTGCCGCGAAGGCTTTGAAGCCGATGGATTCGAGCGCGGGAAGCGTGATCAGCGCGGAGGTGCTGCGGAGGAAGTGGCGGCGGGTGTTCATGGCGGGGGGTTTAGTGACAGGAAAATGGCACAGTTTATTCTTTTGCCCATCAATGCTGTACCAAACGAACGGGCAAAGCAGGCTGCGTCTTGAGCGTAAGGCGCACATCGTCAGCAAAGAGGCCTTCAAGCTTTGCGGGGCGCAGATTGGGGCGGGCGGCGATTTGGATGACGGCGAAATCGGCGTTGGCAGGCACGAGGCATTTGGCGCTGAGTCGATGGAGGCCGTTGGGGTCCGCGCCGAGAGTGGTGATCTGGGCACTGCCGCTGGCGAGGGCTTCGGCATTGCTTTGAGGCCAGACTTTGTGCAGGGCTTTCAAGTCACCCTGGAAAAGATAGATCTGGCAAAAGAAGGTGATCGACGGCTGAGTGTTGGCGGGACGGTCGTCGAGGAAGTCGGTGCTGAGTTCGAGCACAGAGTCTCCTTGGGAGCTGAGTGCAGGGCGCAGTGGATGCAGATCGACGAGTTGGAAGACGTCGCAAGCGATGGCGGGTGAGCTAGGGTTGTTGGCGTCGCTGCCAGGGGCGAGGAAGCAAAGTTTGCCGTTGCGAATGGAGGCATCATCGCCGCTCCACAGACCGGTCTGGCGAGGGAAGCCGCGGTCGAGTCGCGCGTGATCGAAGCTACCATTGCTAAGATTGAAGAGGCGCTCGGTCGTGGTTTTGGGCGAGGCGATGGCCCAGAGGAGGGAGGCGCTGAACAGACCGATGACAAGCCCAGCGACCATGGCGGCCATGGGGCGGTTGATCCAGGTGGGGCGGTTGGGTCGTGGTTTGTGGCCGAAGTCGCCGCCCCTTTGGAAAGCCTCCTGGCGGAAGCGGTCATGCAATGCCATGGAGCGGAGCTGGGTTTCAGCGAAGAGTTGTCGTTTGGCGGCATCTTCCCGCAATTCGGCCTCCAGGGAGGCGAGTTCCGCGGGCGAAAGCACGCCGTCTTGATAACGCATGAGGAGGGTAAGAAAGCCAGTGTCATTCATGAGGCGGAGTCAGTTTGCAGGCGGGCGCGGATGCAGTGGCCAAGCGTTTTGTGGAGGCGGGCGAGGGCTTGATAGACGGTTTCGATCTTGCGACCCATGAGCGCCGCCACGTCGGCGCAGTTGCGGCGCTCAAAGTAGCGCAGGCGCAGCAGTTCACGGTTGTTGGGGGTGATCTGGGCGATGCAGTGCTCCAGTGCTTCCCGCCTAACATCGGGAGCGTTTTTATCTGGCCATTCGGCGGCGAGTACGGCGAGCATTTCATCGCTGAGTCCGATGTAGCGGCCATCGCGGGCGCGCAGGATGTCGATGGCACGATTTTTTCCGGTGAGCCGCGCCCAATTCATGAGATGCCCTGTCGTTTCAAAAACCTCCGCCCTAGCGACGGCCTTAACGCACACTTCCTGGTAGACATCTTCGGCCAGATGGAAATCCCGCGTCACACTGGCAAAGAAAGTCGTGAGTGGCAACCGCTCGGCGAGCAGTGTGGCGGCGGTGGATTCGGGCGAGAACATCGTGTGTGTGGTCATGAGACTACGACTGAAACTCCGAATCTCGACAACCTCTGGGCCGTCTGGCATCGAAGCTGGAAGACTTCACTTCCAGAGGCAGCATCACTGCAAGGGTGGAATCCCGCCCCTCTGGGTGATCGAATACGGAGAAAGCAGATTCAGCGATCGCGCTGCTGTTGAGAGAGACGCTGCAAACGCGGTCGTATTCCTCATCTCATGATAAAATTCCCCGCGTTTCTGTTCTCCCGAATCACGCTACTGGCTGTGCTGTGCTCCACTTCCCTCCTGGGCGTGGAAAGTAAGACGGAAACGCGTGTTTTCAGGGCAGGCGCGGCAACGAGCAATATCACGCCGCCGTTGGGCATGGAGATCGTGGGCAATTTTGCGCCACGTCCGATCGCGAGTCATGTGAATGACGAGCTGCATGTTCGCTGTCTCGTACTGGACGATGGAGGCACGAAGCTTGTGTTTGCGGTGGCGGACACCATTTCCCTTGGGCGTGATGTCTGGGATGAGGCCAAACAAAAAATCGCGACGGCCACCGGCATTCCAATGGCCAACATGATGTTTTCAGGGACGCACACGCATTCCAGTGTCTCGGCGGTTACGAATGAAGACTCTTCGCTGAACTATCGGCAGTTTGTGATCTCGCGCGTAGCGGATGGTGTGCAGCGCGCGCTATCGAACCTCGAGCCGGCACGCATCGCCTGGGGCACGGGCCAAGTGCCGCAGCATGTGTTCAATCGCCGCTGGTTGCTCAAAGAGGGTTTAACAGAGATCAATCCTTTTGGGGAGCAGGATCGGGCGGTGATGAATCCAAGCAGCGGGATTCGATTGCGTCTGAAAGGACCTGCTGGACCAACCAACCCAGAGGTTTACTGTCTGTCAGTTCAGGCGTCCAATGGCAGACAAATCGCACTCATGGCCAACTACTGGCTGCATTATGTCGGGGGGGTGCCGCGCGAACATTTGTCAGCCGATTACTTTGGTGAGTTCTGTCGGCGTGTGGAGCAGAAGCTTGGCGCGAACGGCGAGCATCCAGCCGTCGTGGGCATCCTCGCCAATGGTCCTTGTGGGGATGTAAATAACAACGACTACAGCGGTAAAACGCCGGCGGTGAAGCGTGAGCCTTATGAGAAGATCAAACTTGTGGCGGGTGATCTGGCTGACGAAGTTTTGAGGGTTCAAAAGACACTTCAGCATCAAGACTGGGTGCCCTTGAAAGCGGTGGCAGAAGAGATGGAGTTGGCCGTGCGACGTCCGTCACCCGAACTGGTGAAACGCGCGGAGGCGATCCTCGCTCGCCCCCAAGAAGCCACGCCCATTCATCGTCACGAAGTCGCCTACGCCACGCGCACTCTGGCAGCGCGTGACACTCAGCCGGACAAGGTCAAGGCGGTGCTGCAGGCCTTTCGAATCGGTGAGCTTGGCATCACCGCCATTCCTTTTGAAGTTTTTACCGAGATCGGACTCGAGATCAAAGCCCGCAGTCCCTTCAAGGATACCTTCACCATCGAGTTGGCCAACGGCAGCTATGGTTACTTGCCGACTCCGGAACAACACAATCTCGGAGGTTACGAAACTTGGTTGGGGACCAATCGAGTGGAGCGTGAAGCCTCAGTGAAGATCACCACCAAGATTCTGGACCTCCTCGGACAGTTGAAGTGACGACGACGTCAGGATCAAACCAATCGTGCAAAGCCCTGCTGAGGCATGGCTGGTGAAGGTTCCAAAGGAGATGCTGCCAGGATGGCGAGCGTTTCGTCGAACGCGCTGAGCATCGACGAAAGGTTTGCTTTGGTGTGGGACCAAGTCACATAAAGCTGGCTCGACATCAAGAAGCCCCGCTGGAGCATGTGACGGATCATGAGCGGTTTCGCAGAGGGATTCCCAAAGGCCAGGGCGGGCGAGCAGGGCATGCCACCGATCTTTAATCCAAGTGCCGGATAGCGGGAGGCCAACTCTCGCAAGCCAAGGTGCAGTTGCTGGCCTAAACTCCAGACATCATTCTGAACGTCCTCACGCTGCATTTTTTGAATGCAAGCAAGCGCGGCTGCGGTGCCAACGCCATCTGTCCAGTAACTGCTGGAGATGAAACTGTGGTTCGCGGCATCCATCACCGCGTTTTTGCCCACGATGGCGCCGGCGGGGTAGCCATTGCTCATCGCCTTCGCATACACGGCGATGTCTGGCTCGATGCCAAGCACGGGGGCGGCCCCGGGAAAGCCAAAGCGCCAGCCGCTGGTGACTTCATCGAGCACGAACACCGCTCCGGCAGCATGGCATGCAGCGATCACGTTTTGCAAAAAGCCTTCACGAGGAAACTCTCCACGCATTGGCTCCATGACCACGGCGGCGAGCTTGCCATTGAGTTTTTGCATGGCCGCTTGGAAGGAGGCAGGATCGTTGTAGCGAAAGGGTACCGCCGTGCCTGCCAGTTCGCGAGGCACGCCAAGCGGTTGCAGGCCGGGCAGCAGATGGCCGTCGAGAGCCGCATCATCATTGAGGTTGGCAGCGAGGTACCAATCACTCCAGCCATGGTAACCACAGAAGGCCACACCGCTTTTGCCTGTGGCCGCGCGTGCGATGCGAACCGCTAGCCCGAGGGCTTCGCCACCACCGCGAGCGTAGCGCACTTTGCCCGCCCAGGGATGCAGGTCGAGCAACACATCGGCGAGTTTGACCTCATCTGGCGAGGCGAGCGTGGCATAGCTGCCGAGATTCACGCGGCGCTTCACCGCGGCGTTCACTTCATCATCCGCATGTCCGAGCAAAATGGCACCGACACCGCCGGTGAAGTCCGTGTAGCGTTTCCCATCGAGATCCCAGATGCTAGCTCCTTTGGCACGGGAGAAATAGGATGGCCAGGTTTGG
>JBIIUD010000047.1:0-9369 GCA_044340175.1 Verrucomicrobiaceae bacterium | reverse complement strand
TTCCCGCCCGAAACCCGATCTCGAGGGCGCGGCCAAACTCGACCTCCTGGACGATCCGGTCCGCATGTACCTCCGCCAAATGGGCCAGGTCCCCCTGCTGACCCGGGATCAGGAAATCCACATCTCCAAGCGCATCGAAAAGGCGGAGGGCAATCTCCAGCAGTGCCTGCAAGACGTCGGTTTTGTCGGTGAGACCATCGTCGGCTTGGCCGAGGGGCTTGCCAATGGCATCGAGCGCTTTGATCGCCTCGTCATGGACAGGAAAGCGGAGGAGCGGGACCTGTATTTCAAGCGCCTCGGCCCCCTCGTGATCCAGGCGCGCGAGGCTCTCGACCGAGCCACCAGTTGCTTTCTCACGTGGCGTTCGGCACCCCCCAAGAAAAAACAAGCCGCTGCAGAGGCCTTCTCCACCGCCAAGGCGGCCTTTTTCAAAATCTGCGGGAAATTTTACTTCAAACAGAAAATCAATGAGGACCTCGTCGCCCTCATGCAGGCCCGGTTAGTCGAGTTGATGCAACTCCAGCAGCAGGTGGCCGAGAATGCGGAAAACCAGATCGCCGCTGAAACTTTGGCGCAGTTTGAGGAGAGCGCTTGGCAGACGGCGGACAGCTACCCGCAAGTCGTTCAAGACGCCCTCATGTGGGAAAATGAATCCACCCGCGCCAAAACGGAAATGATCGAGGCCAACCTCCGGCTTGTCATTTCCATCGCCAAAAAATACACCAACCGCGGCCTCAGCTTCCTGGACTTGATCCAAGAAGGCAACATGGGCCTCATGCGTGCGGTCGAGAAGTTCGAGTACCGCCGCGGCTACAAATTCTCCACCTATGCCACGTGGTGGATCCGCCAGGCCATCACCCGGTCCATTGCTGACCAAGCCCGCACCATCCGCATCCCGGTCCACATGATCGAGACCATCAACAAGCTGATGCGTGTCCACAAGCAGCTCCTGCAAGAGCTGGGGCGTGACCCGACTCCAGAGGAGATCGCGGAGGAGATCCACCTGCCCGTGGACCGCGTCCGCACCGTCCTGCGCATGGCCCAGCAGCCTGTTTCCCTCCAAGCCAAGGTCGGCGATGGCGAGGGCGACACCGAATTTGGCGACTTCATCGAGGACAAAGAGGCCTCCAACCCCATGGAGATGACCGCCATGAACTTGTTGCGGGACAAGCTCAAGGACGTGCTGGACACCCTCAACCCCCGTGAGCGGGAGGTGCTGGAGCAGCGCTTCGGCCTGGGCGATGGCGCAGGACGCACCCTCGAGGAAGTGGGCCGCCAGTTCCGCGTCACCCGGGAGCGAATTCGTCAGATTGAAGCCAAAGCCCTGCGCAAGCTGCGGCATCCCACCCGCATTCGCAAACTGGGTGGCTTCTTTGGCGGTTCCTAAGCTGCGCTTCTCTTCACCCCCAGGGCAGTCAGAAAATTCTTGCCAGGGAGCTTTTTACCCGTAGGATGCGTTCCCCTCTGCCCGGACGGCGTCGCCTTTCGCCAGCAGAGTTCATTGAAACTCAAACTCGTCTGCCCTCCCGGATCAGTCCTCGGACCGAGCGCCTTCACTTTCAAACAGTGGACGTGCGGGAAACAGACACCTCCTACAAAATACATGTCAGATCAAGTCCTCGCCGAACTCGTCGAAGCCGGAGTCCACTTCGGCCACCAAACCCGCCGTTGGAATCCCAAGATGAAGCCTTTCATCCTGGAGTCCCGGAACCAGATCCACGTCCTCAACATCGAGGAAACCGTCAAGCAGATCGAAGTCGCCGCTACTTTCCTCAGTGAGCTGGCTGGCAAAAAGAAGAAGATCCTCTTCGTCGGTTGCAAACGCCAAGCCCAGGAAGCCGTGCGTGAAGCCGCAGAAGCCTGCGGTCAATACTACGTCAATCACCGCTGGCTCGGTGGCATGCTCACCAATGTGGAAACCATCCGCAAGAGCATCGCCCGTCTCGCTTACCTCGAAGACATCGAGAAAAAGCCTGAGTTCAAGGCCATGTCCAAAAAGGAACTCGCCAGCCTCAACCGTGAGCGTTTGAAGCTTGAGCGCAACCTGCGTGGTGCCCGCGCCATGGACGGACTGCCTGACGCCCTCGTCATCGTTGACTCCGCCCGTGAGCACATCGCCGTCGCTGAAGCCCGCCGCTTGAAAATCCCGATCGTCGCCCTCGTCGATACCAACGCCGACCCAGACATCGTGGACTATCCGATCGCCGCCAACGACGATGCCATCCGCTCCATCCGCGTCATCCTGCAGAAGCTCATCGACCCCGTGATCGTGGCGATGGCGGACGCGAAGCGCTAATCGAGGATTCGACCCCCCAGTCCACTTTCCCCGGGCGCAGCCTTCATCGGCCCGCCCGGGCTTTTTTATTATTCCGACGGATTCGTCACTTTCCCAACCTCCCTTTATACCCACCGTTACTACCATGGCAGAAATCACCGCCCAACTCGTCAAAACCCTCCGCGAAAAAACCAACGTCGGCATGATGGAGTGCAAAGCCGCTCTCTCTGAAGCCAACGGCGACCTCGAAGCCGCAGAAACCATTCTCCGCAAAAAAGGCATCGCCAAAGCTGAGAAGAAAGCTGACCGCCAAGCCAAAGAAGGCATCGTCGCCTCCTACATTCACCTTGGTGGCCGCGTTGGCGTGCTCATCGAAGTGAACTGCGAGACCGACTTCGTGGCCAAGAACGAAAACTTCCAGGCCTTCGTTCGCGACATCACCCTCCACATCGCTGCTGCAAATCCGAAGTACGTCACCCGCGAGGAAGTGCCTGAGGCGCTTCTGGCCAAGGAAAAAGAAATCGCTGCTGACCAAGTGAAGGGCAAGCCCGCGAACATCGTGGACAAGATCGTCGAAGGCAAACTCGAGAAGATCTTCTCCGACCTTTGCCTGCTCGAGCAGTCCTTCATCAAGGACGACAGCAAGACCATCAGCGACGTCGTCAAAGGCAAGATCGCTGAACTGGGCGAGAACATCGTCATCCGCCGCTTCGTGCGTTACGCCACGGGCGAAGAAATCTGATTGGATTTTCTCCCGAAAAGAAAACCCCCCTCTCAAACTGAAGGCGGATCCGGCAACGGGTCCGCCTTTTTCGTGGGCAAGCGCGATTTACTACAGCATGGACAACTCACTCGGTGACGCTCCCGCCGCTCAATGATCGGCTAAAGCCTTGACTCCAACGTTCGCCAGTTTGGAGTTAAGCCTTTAGGCGATCCTTTTCCCCGAAGTCCATTTCCCCCTCTTTCACGGCTCGCCCAACCGTCCCGCTAGAGCGTGGGTTGTGCGCGCTTTAGCGTGTCAGGGCGGGAGGAACGTGCGGTGGCAAGCATCCTTCAGCGTAGCAAGGGCAAGTGGTCGGGCGGGGCTTGCTTACTCGCGCTCCTTGAACCGACGCAACGCCTCGGCGATTTCGGCAGCGGTGTGTTGGCCTTTGATCTCGGCCATCTTCAGGTTGGCCAATTCATCACAGCGTTCGTTGTCCGGCACGCCCGCGTGGCCCTTGACCCATTTCCAGTCGATCTGATGCGGCGCGCAGGCCGCATCCAGCGCCTGCCAAAGATCCGCGTTCTTCACCGGCTTTTTGTCCTTCGTTTTCCAGCCGTTTTTCTTCCAGCCGACCAACCATTGGGTGATGCCGTTGCGCACGTATTGGGAGTCCGTGTGCAGTTCCACCGCGCAGGGTTTGGTCAGCGTGGTCAGCGCATGGATGGCGGCTTTCAGCTCCATGCGATTGTTCGTCGTGGCGATCTCTCCGCCGCTGACTTCTTTGACATGTTTGCCGCTGCGTAACACGGCGGCCCAGGCGCCGATGCCAGGATTTCCCCAGCAGCCGCCGTCGGTGTAGATGATCACTTGGGGGGATGTTGCCGTGCTCATGCGATCGTTGCGCTTGCCTCCTTGAGTTCTTCGAGTTCTGCCCAGCGGTTCATTTTGGCCTCCAGTTCGCCCTTTTTCTGCTCGCCTTCCGCGATCAAGCCGGGGGCTGCAGCGGCGTTTTCCACAAAGAAGGCAGGGTCATTCAGCTTGGCTTCAAGGCTGGCGAGGCTCTCCTCCAGCGCCGCGATCTCGGGCTCCAGTGCGGCCAGCTCGCGCAGTTCTTTTTGAGTGATCTTGCGCGGTTTCTCGGTGCGCCCTTTGGCGGCCGCCGGCTTGGTTTTGATGCTCTGAGCCAGTGCCGCCTCTGCCGCTGCGATGGAGGCGCGTTTTTCTTGATAGTAGCTGTAGTTGCCAGCGCACAGATGCAGGCGCCCTGACCCTTCAAAGGCCAGCACCTGATCACACACGCGGTCGAGGAAGTAGCGGTCATGGCTGACCACCAAGACGCAGCCTTTGAAGGCGAGGATGGCTTCTTCAAGAACACGCATGGTTTGCAGGTCCAAGTCGTTCGTAGGCTCATCAAGAATGAGGAAGTTTCCCCCGCGCCGGAGGATCTTGGCCAGCAGCACGCGACTCTGCTCCCCGCCGCTGAGTTCCTTCACCCGCATGGTGGCGCGGTCATCGGCAAAAAGGAAGCGGCGCAGGTAGGTGCGCACGTGCAGCTTCTCGTCTCCGAAGGCCACAAACTCCGAATCGCCCGCCACCTCTTCCATCACGCTCTTGGTCGGGTCGAGCAGCAAGCGCTGCTGGTCCACGTAGTTGAAGACCGTTTTTTTGCTGATGGAAACCGCGCCCTCCTCCGGCGCGCGCTCCCCCATGAGAATGCGCAGCAGCGTGGTCTTGCCCAGACCGTTTCTGCCGATGATCCCCGTGCAGGTGCCTGGGGCAAAGCTGAGGTCCAGCCCGCTGAAAAGCCAGCGCCCATCATCGACCCGGGCGCCAATGCCGTCCGCATCCACCACCACGTTCGCTAACGGGGGGGCAGGGGGGATGATGAGGTCCATGACCAGCTCCTCCTCGGGGGCTTCTTCGGCGGCGACCCGGTCATATGCATCCAGGCGCGACTGCTGCTTGGTCCCCCGTGCTTTGACCCCTGCACGCACAAACTCCAGCTCATGCCGCAGGAAGACCTGGCGCCGCCGCTCTTGGTTCGCCTCAATGCTCTCCCGGATGGCTTTGCTCTCCAGAAAGTCACTGTAGTTCCCGGGGTGGCTGTAGAAAACAGCGTCATCCACTTCCAAGATGCGGGTGGCGATGCGGTCGAGGAAATAACGGTCGTGGGTGACAAACAGCACCGCCCCCGCAAAGTCCTTCAAATACCCTTCCAACCACACAATCGATTCCGCATCCAAGTGGTTGGTGGGTTCATCCAGCAGCAGCACGTCGGGCTGGGCCACCAACGCGCGAGCGAGAGCCACCCGGCGCTTCTCTCCACCCGACAGGTTACCCACCGTGCGTTCCCCATCCGGCGCGCCCAGCTTGCCCATGATGGACTCGATGCGAGTGTCCAGATTCCAGCCGTCCAGCATTTGGATCTGGTGCAGCAGGTCCGCTTCCTGATCGCCCCGGACTTCGCCCGACTCATAGCGCTCCAGCATCCCCAGCAGATCAGCAGCGCCCGCGCGCACATTGTCCAGAACAGAAGCCGACTCATCCAGGGTGAACTCCTGCGCCAAGTAGCCGATGCGCAATCCTTGGCGCAAAGAGACCGTGCCGCGGTCAGGCTTTTCTTGGCCGGCCAGGATGCGCATCAGGCTGCTCTTACCGCCACCGTTCCTTCCCACGAGCCCGAGTTTTTCACCCTCATGCAAGGCCATGGCCGCCTCGTTAAAGACGACCTGGAGGCCAAATTGCAGGCACAGGCCATTGGCGGAGATCAGCGTTTGGGTCGTCGGAGCAGCAGCCATTCAGGGCAAAAGGAAAAGGGAGTCAATCAAAGGGTCGCCACCATGCCCCGCTAAGCCAGGATGTCAAAGAGGCAGCACACGGCGCATGCTCAGCCTGCGTCTTCTCACCAGCCCCTAGTGCAGCCCGAAAACGTTTCGGGCTTATTCGCTTCCCAAACTTTCAAACGGTGAATCTGGAGAAAAGAAAATGAGGGGAGCGCAGTAAAAAAGTGACATCTTGGGTGGGAGAAAACAGCGGAAGAGTGTTAGTGGCATGTGTGCGGGGGATGGACGGCAAGTGACGTGGTTGGCTCTTGCAGCGGAGGCGGGTAGCGTGAACAAGGCGCAAGAAGTGGACCGCGCCAGCGCCGCAAGACAGCTGGCGACGTGTTTAACATTACTCGTCAACAATGTTTTATCTGCTATCTTTTCCTCGTCCGCCCTTCGCCCGTGGTAGGAACAGGCTCACAACCGCGATATTCGTTCCTAGATTTGGACACCGTTGCCTCGAAGGTTGGGTGCTGCCGATGGACGAGGTGACGTGGACCAGCGGCTTCACGGATGAAAAAGATGCCAGACAGTTTGCGCTGTCAAATTCTTGGTCAAGGATGGATTCGCCAAGAATACCCCACAAAGGTGGAAAGTGAATGATTCAAGAGCCTCGATTCACCCGAACCAACTGACCCTTGAGAGTGTCCATTCGTTGCAGCTGTGCATGGACTTTGGCCGCTAGGCCAGGAAAGTCTGGGTTGTCCGTGCAGACAATAATACCCAAGTGTTCTGGGTTTAGGCGGTGCAGTCGGATGAAGTCCAGTCGGTTGTGTGTGATTACAGCCCGTTGATTTTCAAGTGCAAAGCGGAGTACTTCGTCATCGGGTATGCTTTCATTGGCATTGCCTGCATCGCGCGTCGTCAAGACATCATGGCCCAGCGCCCGCAGTGCCTCGACCACCGGCAAGGGAAAGTTTTCATTGGAGTAAAGACGGGCGGTCATGAGTCATCTCCGTTGGCGGCGATCTCGCGGTCCATCTCGTCCCGATGCGTCCTGGCATAGTTCCAGGCGTTGGCGAGATCTTCGGCGGTGAGCGTGGGGTAGGCCGCCAGTAGTTCCGCATCCGTCTTGCCTGCGCGTCGCAGGGCTTCCAGAAGCCAGACAGGAATGCGGGTGCGGATGACCCGTGCAGCGCCGCCGCAGACGTTTTGCTGGAAGTCGATGCCTGGATGCGCATCCGTGACCTCTAAGGCCACCAGTGCAAGCAGACGTACCTGGTCGCCTTTGGGCAGGTGGAGCACGGCGTCGCGGATGCTGTCAAAGCTGGGGTTCATGCCGAGAATTTATCACAGGTTCCAAAGACAGTCCGTCACTTTTTCGCCTTCGAACCGACGGGCGAATGCCTCTTGAAAGAAAAAAGATGCCAGAGAAAAGATGCCAGGTATGAATGGCACTCGATTAAGGGTAGGGAAAAAGAGAGCGAAAAAACTATGGTGGGCGCGTGCGTGAAGTTTTGGAGCACGGGCAGCAGATGCCGCTGCCGGGAGTTCTTCCGGGTTGCGCTTTGCCTTGCCTGTTTTGAGGGGATGAGGCTAGATTTCGGAAAAACAAACAAGGCAAAAGGGGTTCTTTGGCAGTAGATCACACGGTGCCCACTCACTGTCTCGCCGATGCAAACGACCCCAACGCCACACCACATTCCTGACCTCCTGAAGCTGCTGCTTTACGTTGTGGCGGTGATGCTGGGTGGTGCGCTGCTGGCACCGTGGCTGGTTCATGCCGGGATGGCGGCCTTTCCGGCCTCGGCGGTGGATGCGGGTGGGGCATCGGGCTGGCTGGCCGAGAAGATCCATGGCGCGCCCTTTGCGCGCTTTTTCTCGCGGGCCTCCCAGTTCTGGGCGGTGCTGCTGCTCTGGCCCCTGATCCGCTGGGCAGGCATGGACCGGACGTTGTTTCCGCCGCTGCGGCCTGCGGGCACGGGGATGCGGGACTATGCGCTCGGGTTCGCTTTGGCAGCGGGGCTGTTGCTGGCGCTGGGCTGGGGATTCTGTGAGCTCGGCATCTTCCGGCTGCGCCCTGAGCCAGCCTGGGGCAAAATCGGCACCCCTCTGACGGCGGCGCTGGGAGCGGGGATCCTGGAGGAACTGTTCTTTCGCGGTGCCCTGTTAGGCCTGCTGCTGCGCACCATGGCCCCGCTTTCCGCTGCCTTTGGCACGACCTTTCTTTTCGCCATCGTCCACTTTCTGCGCCCCCCCGAAGGCTGGGTGCTGCCGATGGATGAGGTGACGTGGACCAGTGGCTTCACGGTATTGCGAGTGATCGCGGGCGGCTTCGCGGATGTGCAGTTTCTGCTCGCGGAATTTGCCACGCTGTTCGCCGTGGGTTGGGTGCTGTGCATGGCCCGGCTGAAAACCGGCCGTCTCTGGGCCAGCATGGGATTGCATGGCGGCTGGGTGTTTGGATTGAAATACTTCAGCGCGCTCACCCTGAGCTCCAAGGCGCTGAGGGCCGGGGATCACCTGCCATGGATCGGCCTGAACCTCAAAATCGGGCTAGCACCGCTGCTGGTGATCGCCTTGACAGGGTGGTTGTTCGCTCTGTGCCTGCGTTCAGCCAAGTCAAAGCCCGTGGGGTAGTGAAAACGGCGCCTCAGGCCCAAAACCCAGAGGCGAATCGCTTGGCGGGCGTTGCCTCACTGCGCGTAGTGCCCACCGTGCGGCTGGCACATCCAGTTCCAGGCGGATTGGATATGCGCGTGCGGGTCCTTGTGCTGGGCTTCCCAGCCGAGCACGGCTTTGGCCTTGGCAGGATTGCAGATCAGCTCTGGCGGATCACCGGCACGGCGCGGGCCATAGCTGACAGGAACGGTTTTCCCGGTGACCTGCTCCGCTGTGGCGATGATCTCTTTCACCGAAAAACCCCGCCCCGTGCCCAGATTGACGGCGGTGCTTTCTCCCCCGTTGCGCAAGTAGGTCAGGGCCAAAGCGTGCGCCGCGGCTAGATCGTTGACGTGGATGTAGTCGCGAATGCAGGTGCCATCCGGCGTGGGGTAGTCGGTGCCGAAGACGGTGATGGCGTCGATGTCACCCCGAATGGCCATCAAAATGCGCGGGATGAGGTGCGTCTCGGGGTCGTGATCCTCGCCGATGCGGCCTTCCAAGTCACAACCGCTGGCATTGAAGTAGCGGAGGAAAACCGACTGCAGACCGAAGGCGGTCTCGGAATCACGCAGGATGCGCTCCAGCATGAGCTTGCTGGCACCGTAGGGGTTCACGGGATTTTGCGGGTGGGACTCGTCCATCGGCATGGTCACCGGGTTGCCGTAGGTGGCGCAGGTCGAGGAAAAAATGAAGCGCTTGCAACCGTGCTTTTGCATGGCCTCCAGCAGAGTCAGCGGACCCGCCACGTTGTTGCGGTAGTATTTGAGCGGGTCCTCCACGGATTCGCCGACATAACAGTAGGCGGCAAAATGCAGCACCGCTTCCGGCTGGTGCTCGCTGAAGACGCGGTCCAGCAGATCAGCGTCATTCAGATCCCCCTCGACAAAGGTGATGCGCTCATGCGGCAGAGCGTCGCGGTGGCCATAGACCAAATTGTCGAGCACAACGATGGATTCGCC